>CALJMD010000453.1 GCA_937981915.1 uncultured Acidimicrobiales bacterium | reverse complement strand
CGAATCATAGAGAACAACACCGGCTGCGCAAGCGGCCGGAACACCTCACACAGGAGCTGTTGAAACAATGGCAAAAGCCGTAGGTATCGACCTTGGAACGACCAACTCTGTAGTCGCCGTGCTGGAAGCCGGTGACCCCGTAGTCATCCCCAACGCCGAAGGCTCACGTACAACCCCGTCAGTAGTGGCCTTCGCCAAAGACGGCGGCGAAGTTATGGTCGGCGAGGTGGCCAAGCGTCAGGCCATCACCAACCCCGATCGCACCATCCGCTCGGTCAAGCGCCACATGGGTTCCAAGTGGTCCACCGACATCGACGGAAAGGGCTACACCTCCCAGGAGATCAGCGCCCGCACGCTTATGAAGTTGAAGCGTGACGCCGAGGCCTACCTGGGTGACACCGTCACTCAAGCCGTCATTACCGTGCCCGCCCACTTCGACGACGCCCAGCGCACCGCCACCAAAGAGGCGGGCGCCATTGCCGGCATGGAAGTGCTGCGAATCATCAACGAGCCGACGGCGGCCGCCCTGGCCTACGGTCTGGACAAAGACGACACATCCGATCAGACCGTCCTGGTCTTCGACCTCGGTGGCGGCACCTTCGACGTCTCCATCCTGGAGATAGGCGACGGTGTGTTCGAAGTGAAGTCGACCGACGGCGACACCCAACTCGGTGGCGACGACTGGGACCAGGCCATCATCGACTGGATGGTGACCGAGTTCAAGAACACCAGCGGCGTTGACCTTTCGGCTGACAACATGGCAGCCCAGCGTCTCAAGGAAGCGGCTGAGAAAGCCAAGATTGAGCTTTCCCAGGTGACGTCCACCAACATCAACCTTCCGTTCGTTACCGCCACCGCCGAAGGTCCGTTGCACCTCGACATGTCCCTTAGTCGGGCCAAGTTCGAAGAGATGACTTCCGACCTGTTGAAGCGGATCAAGGGCCCGGTCGAGTCCGCCCTGTCGGAAGCCGGCATGAAGCAGGCTGACGTTGATCACATCGTCTTGGTCGGTGGCTCCACCCGCATGCCCGCCGTGGTCGAACTGGTCGAGCAAATGACCGGCAAGGAAGCCAACAAGTCGGTAAACCCCGACGAGGTGGTAGCCGTCGGTGCCGCCATCCAGGCAGGCGTGCTCAAGGGCGACGTCAAAGACGTTCTTCTCCTCGATGTGACCCCGCTGTCGCTTGGCATCGAAACCAAGGGCCAGGTCATGCACAAGCTGATCGAGCGCAACACCACCATCCCGACCCGACGGACCGAGACCTTCTCGACCGCTGATGACAATCAGCCGTCGGTGCAGATCCACGTGCTGCAGGGCGAGCGGGACATGGCCATGTACAACAAGACCCTCGGCAAGTTCGAGCTGGTCGACCTGCCGCCGGCCCCTCGCGGCATCCCGCAGATTGACGTCACGTTTGACATCGATGCCAACGGCATCGTGCACGTGTCGGCCAAGGATCGGGCCACCGACAAAGAGCAGTCGATCACCATTACCGGTCAGTCCAATCTGAGCGATGAAGACATCAGCCAGATGATCAAGGACGCTGAGGCTCACGCTGAAGAGGACGCCCAGCGTCGCGAGGAAGCCGACATCCGCAACAGCGCCGACTCGCTGGTCTATCAGACCGAGAAGCTGCTGGCCGACCAGGGTGAAAAGATCCCCGAGGATGAGAAGGCTTCGGTTCAAGAAGCCCTCACTGAGGTTCGCACTGCGCTGGACGGTGAGGACTTGGAAGCTATCAAGGACTCGACTGAGAAGCTGGTGACCGCCAGCCAGACCGTGTCGACCAAGCTCTACGAGCAGGCTTCGGCTGCCGGTGGCGACGCCGGGGCTTCAGCCGCCGGCGACGAAGCGGCCAACGACGATGACGTCGTCGACGCTGAGATCGTTGACGACGAAGACGAGGAAGCCGGAGACGAGGCGTGAGTAATCCTGACGTCCAAGAGGACGCAGAAACCTCCGAAGGCGGCGAAGGCACCGAGACGGCAACGGCCAAGGACTTGTCCGAGGTCGATGACGCTCTAGCTGAGATCGGTCCCGAGGACGCTCCCGGCGATGAGGATTCTGTAGCTGAATCTGCTGACGACGCTGGGCCTGTAGCTGATTCCTCTCCGAAGGACCTGTCAGTGGAGGCGCTTGTTGCCGACCTGGAACGGGTCACCGGTGAACGCAACCAGTACCTCGAGGCGTCGCAGCGGCTGCAGGCCGAATTTGAGAACTACCGCAAACAGGTGTCTCGTCGAGAAGCCGACAGCAAGGACCGGGCCAACGACGGCCTGATCAACGAACTGTTGCCGGTGCTCGACGCCTTCGATGCCGCTGTTGCCAGTGGAATCGACTCGGTCGATCCGATGCGATCGACAATGCTCGAAGCCTTGAACAAAAACGGTTTGGAACGAATCGATCCGGCTGACGCGCCGTTCGACCCGAACGAGCACGAAGCGGTCATGCATGAAGAAGGCGGCGATGGGTCAGGACCCGTCGTGGCTGAGGTCATGCGGGCCGGTTACACCTGGAAAGGTCGGGTCTTGCGCCCGGCCATGGTCAAAGTCATTGGTTGAGGCCTAGGAGACGAGCTGGCTGATGCAGCACGACTGGTTGGATAAGGACTTCTACAAGATCCTCGGGGTTTCCGAGTCGGCCGACGACAAGGAGATCACCAAGGAGTACCGGAAGTTGGCGCGGAAGTACCATCCCGACGCCAACCCCGACAACGCAAGCGCCGAAGAGCGGTTCAAAGAGGTGTCCGAAGCCTACGACGTGCTCAGCGACCCTGAACGTCGCAAGGAATACGACCAGATCCGCAAATACGGCGCCACGGCCGGCATGTTCGGGGCCGGAGGTGGCGGTGGCGGAGCAGGCAATCCTTTCGGGGGTGGCGGCGCCGGTCAACCCGGTTTCGAGTTCGACCCTGGAAACCTGTCCGACATCCTCGGTGACCTCTTCGGGGGCGGCGGTGGAGCAGGAGGCGGTCGTCGTCGGGCTCCAGGCACTGCGCCTCGCAAGGGTGATGATCTGGAAACCAGCCTGAACCTCAGTTTTGAAGAGGCCGTCAACGGTGTCACGACGTCGGTTCATCTCACGTCCGATGCCGCCTGTTCGACGTGTACGGGAACCGGCTCGGCACCGGGCACCCAACCCGAAGTATGCCCGCAGTGCCAGGGGCGAGGGGTGCTGGACGACAATCAAGGCTTCTTCTCGCTAAGCCAACCGTGCCCGCGATGTTCCGGGCGAGGTCGAGTAGTGACCAATCCGTGCCCGACTTGTCGAGGCAACGGCATTGAACGCAAACCCCGTCAGGTGAAGGTTCGCATTCCGGCCGGTGTTAAAGACGGGCAACGGATTCGTCTGAAAGGTCGAGGCGGCCCCGGCCGTCACGGTGGACCAGCCGGCGACCTGTTCGTCGTGGTCGGAGTGGGCAACCACAAGCTGTTTGCCCGCAAGGGCAGCAACTTGACCATCGATGTGCCGGTCACGTTCGCCGAGGCTGCTCTCGGTTCGAAGATCAAGGTACCCACATTGGACGGTTCGACGGTGACGGTGAAGATCCCAGCCGGCACCCCGTCGGGCAAGAAGATGCGAGTCAAAGGCAAAGGGATTGAAACCAAGAAAGGCACCGGCGATTTGCTGGTAACCGTCGTGGTAGATGTCCCTGCTGAACTGTCCGACGATCAGAGGTCGGCGGTTGAAGCACTGGCGGCGGCAACAACCGGTTCACCGCGTGAACATTTGACCGGTCAGGCCGCCCCAACGGAGTAGTCGGACAGTGAGCGGCGAGATACCCCAGAATCGATCACAACCGTTAGGGCAGCGAGAAGCCCATCGTGCGGTGTACGTGATTTCGGTGGCCGCCGACCTTGCTGGAGTGCATCCCCAGACGTTGCGAATCTACGAGCGCAAGGGATTGGTGTCACCGGCTCGGACCGGTGGCGGCAGCCGACGCTACAGCGACTCCGATATCGAGCA
>CALJMD010000452.1 GCA_937981915.1 uncultured Acidimicrobiales bacterium | reverse complement strand
CCGAAGTAGCCACCCATCCCGTCGGTGGGCACGCCTTCCTTGGCGTATTCGCCGGCCGCTTCACGGGCGAAGTAGATGGGCACATGAAGACGGGTGGTCAGGTCGTGGAGTCGGCTGACGGTTTCGAGAGTCACAGGAGTTGCTTCGGTCATGAACGACGACGGTAGCCGAGTGTCCGGCATGGTGTCAGAACCGCAGCCGTGCTAGGACTGGAGGCATGTACACCGACATCTTGTACGAGGTCGACGACCCGGTTGCCACCATCACCTTGAATCGGCCCGACTCGTTGAACGCCTGGACTGAGGCGATGGACGGTCAGATACGAGACGCCGTCAGCCGAGCCAACGCCGATCGCTCAGTGGTGGGGATCATCATCACCGGTGCCGGACGGGCGTTCTGTGCCGGAGCCGACATGAAGATGCTTGACCAGCTCTCGTCCGGCGATCAAGACGCTGCCGCCGAGACCCCCGCCAAGGAACGATCCGAAGAACGATCCGAGGAACGCTTTCCGTGGGCCAACCCGCAAGGCGAATTCGGTGGCCGGTTCCCGTACCTGATGGACACCGACAAGCCGATCATCGCGGCCATCAACGGGCCGGTGGCCGGAATGGCCTACCCGTTCTCGTTGTGCTGCGACATTCGGGTGGCCAGCCCCGACGCATTGTTCGTGGTGGCCTTTCCCGAACGAGGGTTGATCGCCGAGTGGGGCCTCAGCTGGATGCTGCCCCGGCTGGTCGGCCCGGCAGTAGCCCTCGATCTGCTGTTCAGTTCACGTCGGGTCAAAGGCGAAGAAGCTCACGCTCTCGGTCTGGTCAACCATCTGGTGGACAGTGACGATCTGATGGCCTACTGCCGTCGCTACATCGAACGACTGGCCGAGTCGTGCTCACCGTCGTCGCTGGCCATCATGAAACGCCAGGTCTACCAACAGCTACATGTTGGTTTAGGCCAAGCGGAAGCCGAGTCGCAGCGCTTGATGGTCGAGAGCTTTGACCGCCCCGACTTCGCCGAAGGCGTTAGGTCGTTCGTGGAAAAGCGGGCTCCGCAGTTTCCGCGGCTGCCGATTGAGCTGCCGATTGAGAGCTGATCCCCAGCAGTTCGAAGAGCGCGTCGCCGCTCATCGGGCGGTGATAGAGGAAACCTTGGGCCAGCCGGCCGCCCAAATGCTCGACTGCTTCGGCTTGCTCGGTCGTTTCGATGCCTTCGAGGATGACCTCGAGTGCCAGGGCGTCGCAGAGGCCAAGTAGGGCTGCGGTCAGCTGGCGGGTCACGTTGTCGTCCACGATTGAGCGAACGAACGATCGGTCTATTTTGACCACATCAATCGGTAGCTCTCGCAGGTGGGCCAGCGAGGAGAAGCCGGTGCCAAAGTCGTCGAGGCCGATTCGGATACCGGCTGATTGCAGATCCCACAGAACCGGAAGGGTGGCGTCGGTCCGCAGCACTGCAGTCTCGGTAATTTCCAGCAGCAGATGTTCGGGGCTCAAGCCGCCCTTGTTCAACGCCAGGTGGACCCGGTCGACCAGGTTGTTGTAGCTCAGCTCGACCGCTGAAAGGTTGGCGGAGACCATCAGAGGTCGACCGGCCTGGGCAAGTCGCCCGCCCAACGCTGCCGCCTTTTCCAACATTCGTAGGCCGAGGGCGGGAAGGAGACCGGCTTCTTGAGCAACGTCGAGGAAGGCCCCGGGGGAGGCCAACTGACCGTCGTCTTGGCGCCATCGAATCAGAGACTCAACGCCGATTACGTAGCCGTCGGAGATGGAGACAATGGGTTGGTAGACCGCTTCGATCCGATCGTCGTCCAGCGCTTGACGGAGGCCGACCTCGACTGTGAGACGCCGGTCGGCCTTCGACCTCATCTCGGCGTCGAACATTGATATTCGATTCCGGCCCTCTTGTTTGGCCCGGTACACCGCAGTGTCGGCTTCGGCCAGCACCCCCGATGCGATGTCGGCTGGCGACCGGTCACTAACTCGAGGGGCCCTGCTGTCTCCGGCCTCGTTGGAATGGCGAGCGCCGAGGGAGATGCCGACGCTCATGCCGATGTGGGCCGGCTGGCCGGACACGGTGAACATTTCACCGGACAGGTCGATGAGGCGTTGGCCCAGGGCTTCGGCCTGTTCGACCGTGGCTGACTTGACGATGGCCACGAATTCGTCGCCGCCCATTCGCCCAACCATCGTGTTGTCGTCGTCGACCAGAAGATTGAGGCGACGTCCCAGCTCGGCCAGAAGCTCGTCACCGGCCTTGTGCCCAAGCGAATCGTTGATGATTTTGAAATTGTCGAGGTCGCAGAAGAGCACGGTCGGTCGATGTCCGTCGCTCAGCCACTGCTCCAGTTGGTCAAGCAGTCGGGCCCGGTTGGGGAGACCGGTCAGTTCATCGGTGGTCGCCTTGCGTTCAAGCTGCTCGGTGAGTTGTCGCTCAATGGTGACGTCATGCCCCAAGCCGAAGGAACGACCGAGCTCGGTGTCGTAGAACAGCGTCCAGCGGACGTCGAGCAGGTCCCCGTCTTTCTTTCGCATTTTGAACACCGGTTCGGATCGACCCAAGGTGCGGAGGTCTGATTCGACACCGGGACGTAGGTGGCTACTCTCCTCGGCCAGCAACGACCACGAGTCGAGCCCAAACAGTTCGTCAGGGGAGTAACCCAGCGCGTCGGTCCACGCTGAGTTGTATTCGATGATCCGCCCCCACTGGTCGTAGGCCACGAACAGCCACGGTCCGGCCGAGAAGAAGCGACGGAGAACATGGTTTCCGGATTCGTCGCTTGAACGAGTGGCCAGCAGGACTGTCTGCCCATCGGGTTCACCCAACTCTCGAACCCGCCATTGGTTTGACGCGTCAGTCCCGTTGTAGAGCCCGGGTGACAGGCAACTCGTTACCGGCTCGCCGTTCGACGTGGTGGCGGGAGGGTGATGCAGGAATTCGGCCAGCTGCTCAGCCATGGCGGTTCCCGCAGTAGGCGAAATCAACACATCGCCGATGTTTGCGTCCAACCACCGATTCCGAGACAGAATCGTTCCCGCTTGGCTAAGCAGAGCGGCGGGAATGGGCAGTTTGTGCAGCAGCGCGGACCAGTGGTCCACCGCTGTGTTCCTCCCATCCGAGCTGCTCACCTTTGGGGTATCGGACTGGTTGAGGCATCGGTTTAGTGGTCTGTGGCGTCGCTTTCCAGCTGCAGCTGACGTTCCAGCGGGCGGTGGGACAGGATCGAACGCATGTAGTCATCGAGGGCCTCAAGGTTGTCGACCTCGCTTTGGCGCCGCTCGGAAAGGTAGTAGCGATGCTCAAGCACCTGATGAAACACTTCGACCGGCTCGAGTCGCTCGCCCATCTCTGACGGAATCGCTTCGATGACCGGTTCGTAGACGTCGGCCAGCCAGCGGGCGGCGGCCACAGCCTGAGGGATGTCTTTCCCCGAAGTTCGCTCTAGCCACACTCGAAAACTGGAGATGTCGGCCAGCAGACGACGGGCCTGGTTTTCCTGCACCTCAAGACCGGTGCGGCGTCTGAGCTCCCTGGAGTGATGGCCTTCTTCGATGAGGACAGGTTTGATGCGCAGCCGGGTTCCATCACGGCTGATGGACATTTCTTCGACATCAAATCCGAGGTCGTTCAGCCGCCGGATTCGACGTTCGATCCGCCACCGTTCATCGAGGGAGAACTCTTCCGGTTTTGTCAGTTCGACCCACAAGCGGCCGTACCGGTTTGACAGATCGTCCGCCACGGCCACCGGGTCGATTTCGTCTTCCACCCGACCATCGGCCTGCAGGTTCAACAGGCCGCCGATGACGTTCTCACGGGCAATGGAGAGGTCGTACTCCCGCATCTCATCGGTCATCGACGGGCCCAGTTCCGCCGTTTCGGCGTCAACGAGATAGGCCATCAGTGCACCGGCGTCACGTCGAAACAAGATGTTTGACAGTGAGCAGTCGCCCCAAAAAATGTTGTCCAAGTGGAGCCTGACCAGGAGCACGGCGGCGGCGTCCAGGAGGTCGTTGGCCAGCACCGGCCCGTCTCGACCGATCACGTACCAGTAGGGGAGCGAGAAGTCGAGATAGCGAGTGATCAGCATCGCCGAGTCGGGGTCGTGGTCGCCGCTCGGCGAGGAACCGTCTCCTCCGTTGTCGCCGGCAGGTCGCAGGTCAGTAGCGACACCGACTGGCTCTACAACCGGCAGATGCTCGTCCCTCAGAGCCCGCAGGATCTCATATTCGGATTGAGCTACCTGCCGTTGGGTTTCTTTGAGGGCGTACACCCGGTCGTCGTAACGAACGAAACGGACGATATGTCGGCTGATGCCGTGAGCCATTTGCACCAGGCGGGGATGGTCCCACTCGGCCAGTGGTTGACCCCATGGAAGGTCGAGAAAGTCGGGGTGTCCGCCGCGGGTCAAAAGGTTGACGCCGCCTGCGTTGTCGGCCGGGTCGGCTGTGACATTGGCCGGTTCGGCTGTGCCATTGGCCGGTTCGGCTGTGCCGTCGACCGTGCCGTGAACGGTGCCGTGGTCAGGGGGCGGGGCGGTGCCATCGGCCATGTTTTCAACGTACCGTCCTCGCCTCCCCGAGCAATGGCTGTCCGGCTACAAGGGGCTCATTTAGTGACATATCTGACGGTTTCTTTTGCGGCGCGAAACCAGCTGTAAACAAACACGAAACCAATGGGCGTTGGGGACTACCGGCGGCGGTTGGTCAGTTTGATGCTGCGTGGCTCCAAACAGGAGCCCTCAGCTCTCAGAGACGTAGGAGATCAACGGTGAGCAACAACAAGATTCAAACCGAAGTTGAGACCGAGGCGGGCACCAGCCGCCGCAGCCTGCGATGGGCCAAGG
>CALJMD010000451.1 GCA_937981915.1 uncultured Acidimicrobiales bacterium | reverse complement strand
TCTGACACCTTGTCGCTTGAGCAATGGCGTGGACCAGCCGACGTCGCCACCGGCCTGGAACCGCTACGCCATCCGTGGGCCAAACCAGGTGGACCGGCCGACGACCTGGCTTGGGTGGCTCGCCAGGTGGAGGTGACAGGTCATGCCGCTCAGCATCGCACCTGGAACCTGTCGGCCATCTGGTCAGTCCCCTCCAGCCGTGGCACGGTATGGCTGAAGGCCGTGCCGACGTTCTTTCAGCACGAGACGGCCGTGTTGGAAACCTTGGCTGAGGTTGCCCCCGACGCGGCTCCGAGCCTTATTGCCGCTGACGGCCACCGTCAGCTATTGGTCGAGATGGACGGCGTCGACGGCTTTCGTGCCGACACCGACGAGCAGATCGCCATGGTCGACGCGCTGGTAGACCTGCAAGTGACCGCCATCGGCGAAACGTCCGCACTCATCGCCGCTGGTGTTCCCGACGGCCGCAGCGAAACGCTGGCCGACAACCTGGTCGCCTTTCTCAAGCGAGCGGCCCCGACAGACCGCACGCTGCAACGACTGGCGACCGAGATCGCCGACCGCATCGCCGCGGTCGACGCCCTCGGCCTACCTGATGTGTTGGTGCACGGCGACCCCCATCCGGGCAACTGCCGGCTCGGGGTAAGCCCCCCGACATGGTTCGACTGGGGTGACAGTTTCATCGGCAATCCTTTACTTGACCTGGGGGCTGTACACCGCATGTCGCCTTCCGCCGTCAACCGTTGGTTGAGTCGCTGGTCTGAGCAGGCCGGAGGGGCCGATCTGACCGGCGCGTGGGAGACCCTCAGGCCGGTTGCTCTAGTCCGTTCGGCCCTTGTCTACCAGCAGTTTCTCGATGCAATCGAGCCCGACGAACACATCTATCACCGCGATGACGTTGCGCTAACCCTGGATCAGGTACGCCAGCTATTGTCCGCCGAGTAGATCCCGTATTTGGACAGTAAAATTGTCACTAGCACGCCACTGGGGGCGTGATGTCCGACGTGGTGTGTTGGCGGGAGATGACGATTTATGGCGGAAGCCGGCCGAGAACGTGCCGACAAACGCATTCCAGTATTGATAGCCGCCGTGCTCTGCAGCCTTGCCTGGGCCGTCGGTACAGTGACTCGCGAGCCGTGGCCGTTTCCCATTTTCCCCGGTTTCGGAACTGTCCCGACGGAAGAAGCGGCCGCCAAACCCGATGTCCGACGAGTGTTCGTGATTCACGGAGACGGCGAACCCGCCCGCCTCGAACTCGGCGAGATGTTTCCCGGCGCCCCGAACTCGTTCTATCAGCCGATGACCGAGTCGTTCGAGTCGCTTGACATCAACGAGGTCGACCCGGAACTCGAACAGTGGATCAACGACCGAGCCAGCGAGCTGCCGTCGTGGTCAAGCCGGTGCGTTGAAAGCGCTGAACTGGTCGAGGTGACCGACGACGATCGTCCGGTGGGCGGACCCCTACAGCGGATCGAGTTTCCGTCTTGTCGGTAGTCACCAAGGAGACCGCCGGAAGCGGTTGGGCCGGTCGACGCCTCTTCGACTCCCTGTGGGGTCAGTACGGCAGATTCCTGCACGTTGATCATCGGGTCCCGCTCGAGACGTTGGGCCTCTACCGAATCCTCTTTGCGCTGTATCTCCTGGCAATGAACCCGCTGCCCGACCTGCGCTGGATCGCCGACTACCCGAACGTCTTTCACGACCCAGCCCCGGGACCGATGGCACTGTGGTCCGGCTTCCCGGCCTCCCCGGTGTTATGGGCACTGGAACTAGCCATGGTCGCCGCCGTGTGCGCCTTGGCTATCGGTTGGCGAACCGTGTGGGCGTCGATTGCGGTGGCCGCGACCGGTTTGGCCGCCGACTCGGTGTATTTGTCGTTCGGCAAGATCGACCACACTGCGGTGGTGTGGTTTACTCCGCTGCTGCTGGCGGTGTCGGGGTGGGGGGCGTTCTGGTCGTCCGACCGCCTGGCCTTCGACCGCGGTGTCAACCGGCGAGGGTCCGGGGTAACCGGCAACCTGGCGTTGGACACCGGTGAAGAGGCTTTAGACCGGCCTCGATCCCCCGGCTGGCCTATCGCCGCGGTAGCGGTGATGTTGGCACTGGCCTTCGGGTCAGCTGCTCTCCCCAAACTGGCGTTGGGATGGCTTTCGCTGGACTCTTCAGCTTCTCGAGGCTACTTCGATCAGCTCTACGTGGGTCTCGGGCGGGACGACTTGCTGGCCAACGCATTCGTTGACGTGGAGTTCGGGCCGCTGTGGGAACTGTTCGATTGGGGAACCGTTGGTCTGGAGCTGGCGTTGGTGGTGGCCATCCTCTGGCCGATCGCGCTTCGTTGGACATTGTTCGTCGCCTGGGTGTTTCATCTGGCAACGGTGCTGATCATGAACATCCCCTTTTTCGGACCAACACCGATTTACGCTCTGTTCTTCGTCGCTCTGATCAGGCCCGATTCGGCATCGCGGGTTGGTGGATGGTTGGTCGACAATCGACGTTGGACCGCTGGCGCCCTGCTTCCGTTGGCCGCAGCGTCCATGTTCGGTTCGGGGCTATACCGGTTGGCACTGGTGGAAACTGTCGGCCTACGGCTGCTGGTGGCTGAGATGCTGTACTTCGCTGTCGGCATGGTTGTATTGATTGCGCTTGTCATTCGCTCCCGCTGGTTCACCAGGGTCTACTGACCGTCGGTTTGCCGGTTGACGTTGACACCTTCTCTCCCCCGCTCCCATACTGGCGCCATGAACGCTGATTCTCCAGAGCGTGCACCCAGCGACCGTGAACCCAGGGAGTATGACGACATCCCGGGGACGTATGTGTTCGATGGCCAGCACAGCCGCCTGGGCTACGCCCTCAACATGTTCTGCATGTCGCTCAACGAAGCCGACAACCGCGACGCCTTCGCCGCCGATCCTGGCGGCTACCTCGACCGTTTCGACCTGACAGCCGAGCAGCGGGCCGCCATCGAAGAACGCAAGTGGCTGGAGATGCTGCAGCTCGGCGGCAACATCTACTACACCTTCAAGTTGGCCATCTTCGATGGTCTGTCCATGCAACAGGTGGGGGCGTCAATGTCGGGCGTGACGTTCGAAGAGTTCTCTCAGATGATGATCGACGGCGGTCGCTCGGCTGACGGCAACCGCTACCAACACGAATGGGATGGAAACTGAGATGGCAGAAATCATCGCCGGAGTCGGCACCTCGCATGTCCCCGCTGTAGGCGCCGCCATCGATCACGCCAAAGGCGATCAACCGTATTGGGCCCCATTCTTCGACAAGATCGCCCCGGCTCGGGAGTGGATGGCGCAAGCCAAACCGGACGTGTGCATCGTGGTGTTCAACGACCACGCTTCAGCGTTCTCACTGGAGCTCATCCCAACGTTCGCTCTCGGCGTGGCGCAAACGTTCCAGCCGGCCGATGAAGGCTACGGGCCTCGCGGTGTCCCCGCAGCCGAAGGTCATCCGCAGTTGGCTTGGCATCTGGCCGAGTCGCTGATTCTCGACGAGTTCGACATCACCATCGCCAACAAAATGCCAATCGATCACGGCTGCACCGTGCCGCTGTCGGTCATGTACGACCAACCTGAGGCGTGGCCCTGCAAAGTCATTCCCCTTTGTGTCAACGTCATTCAGTACCCGGCCCCGACCGGCAACCGTTGCTACAACCTGGGTAAGGCCATCCGACGAGCCATCGATTCGTGGCCGGGGGACGAGCGGGTCGCCATCTTGGGCACCGGAGGCATGTCGCACCAATTGCAGGGTGAACGAGCCGGTCTAGTCAACGTTGATTTCGACCTGGCGTTCATGGACCGCCTTGTTTCCGATCCGGCCGGGCAGGCCCAGGTGGATCACACCGAGTACCTGCGTGAAGCCGGTTCCGAAGGCATTGAGCTGGTCATGTGGCTGATCATGCGGGGAGCCCTCGACGAGCAGGTTCGCGAGGTGTATCGGGCACATCATGTTCCCACGTCCAACACCAGCAACGGTTTGATCATCTTGGAAAACGCCGCCAACGATCCGATCACCGCTCCGCTCACAGAAGCGGCATAACGTTGAAGTCGATTCCCGGGCCGCACCCCAACCCTCATTCCCCGGTGGCGTTCACGCCACCACCGAACGCCTGCGACTCTCACTGCCATGTGTTCGGTCCGGCCGACCGGTTTCCGTTCTCCCCAACCCGGGCCTACACCCCACCGGACTCCGGCATTGACTCGTTTGAGGTGCTGCAGGACCGTCTCGGTTTGAGCCGAGCGGTGTTCGTCCAGGCCAGCTGCCATGGCACCGACAACGCCGCCATGGTTGACGCGCTGCAACGGGGCAACGGGCGCTACGCCGGAGTGGCCATGATCGACGAATCGTTCAGCGACGCCGACATCGGTGCCCTGCACGACGTCGGAGTCAGAGGTACCCGGTTCAACTTTGTGGCCCACCTCGGTGGCGCACCCGACATGGACGTGTTCTGGCGCCTGGTGGAACGAGTCGCCCCACTTGGCTGGCATATCGTTTTGCACTTCGACGCCAAAGACCTGCCGTCACACGCCGACATGTTGGATCGAATGCCGGTCCCGTTCATCATCGACCACATGGCCCGGGTGCCCGTGGTCGACGGAATCGACCAAGAACCGTTCCAGGCGTTGTTGGCGCTGATGGCCGACGAGCGGGCGTGGGTCAAGATTTCTGGCGCTGAACGCTTGACCGCGGAGGGTCCGCCGCCCTACGACGACGTCGTCCCCTACGCTCAAGCGTTGATCGCCGCCGCCCCCGACCGGGTGCTGTGGGGAACCGATTGGCCTCACCCCAACGTGCGACACATGCCCGACGACGGAGACCTGGTAGACGCCTTGGCGGCGTTCGCCCCGGACGAAGCCACTCGAAACCGCATCTTGGTCGACAACCCGGCACGGCTGTACGACTTCGGCTAGCCGACTTCGGCCGTCGGCCACGGCAGCGACCGTTAGGCCGCGAGGCGTTTGCC
>CALJMD010000450.1 GCA_937981915.1 uncultured Acidimicrobiales bacterium | reverse complement strand
GGTGTCTCACGAGTTCTCTGCGAAGGTGGACCGTCAATCAACGGACAGTTGGTGGCCGAGGGCCTGGTGGACGAGTGGAATCTGACGTTGGCGCCCCTGCTGCTCGGAGGAAACTCGCCTCGCGCCGCGGTCGGAGCGCTGCCGGAAGGACCACCGCCTGGGATGCAGCTGCGGCGGGTGTGGACCGACGACGGCTACTTGTTCTGCCGTTGGACCGTCGAGACTTAGACTTCTGCGGCCTCGGAGGCTGCCGCAGCCTCGGAGTCGACCTTTATCAACCGCGCCTCGCGTTCGAAGTCAGCCAAATTGTCGAAGCCTTTGTACACGCTTGCGAAACGAAGGTAGGCCACCGGATCCATCTCGCGGAGCTGTTCCAACACTGCCAAGCCCACCCACTCAGAGGTAACGTCGCCACCCTCGGATCGAGCACCTTCACCAACTCGGACGGCGATCTGCTCAAAGTCTGCTCTAGTCAGCGGTCGCCCTTTACAGGCTGCGATGAGACCCGACACGATCTTCTCTTCGTCGAAGTCCGTGACTGAACCGGAGCGCTTGTGTACCCGTAACGGGACTTCTTCCACCCGTTCGAACGTGGTAAAGCGGTGATCACAGTCAGTGCAGCTGCGACGCCGCCGAACCGAGGTCTCCTCGTCGGCCGATCGCGAATCTACAACCTTTGTTTCACTCTCTCCGCAGGCCGGGCATCGCACCCTGCCAACACTAGCGGAGACGATCACGCCAGGAGTTCGCCCGGTATTACAATTGCCTGACCAACGACTATGGCTGCACCGCCATTAGCCTCCACCAGGGCGGCTACGGCTGTTCGCCTGTCGAGATCAGAGGCGTACTCGCCGGCGAGCGACCACAAGGAATCCCCCTCCCCGGCGACAACGACCATGTCCCCCGGTGACGCCACACCAGACGACATGGCGGAACCATCGTTGACGACAAAGTCGGCCGGTGGCACACCCTGGGACACGCGGACTGTGACCAAAAGACCGACCAGAACCACCGCGACAGTTACCGCAGCAACCGTAACCCCACCCGGAAGACCGATTTGGCGCAGCCCAGCGTTCAACCGTTCCTCGATCGTGTGGCGGACAGAGAGCGCCGTCCCACCAACGGACGGCAACGGCCAATCCGGTTGTGTTCTTTGGTTCGGCCCATTGTCAACGACCAAGCGGAGATGGCCCCTAGCGCTGCGGCCCCGGACATCTCGACCAACGGGGGCAGAGCTGATCGCTGAGGGGCGCCGGGCCACCCAGCCGTCTTCAGCGGCCTGGACACGAACGTCGCATGACGAACGTCTGAACGATCCGGAGAATTCGGATACATGTGCAACCATGATGTGAGTATCTCCAAGCGGTGTGACAGTGAACGGACGGCGAACGAACTGAGGACAGTTGGGGGGGGTTTGAAGACAGTGAACGTAAGGGCCGGTATCCACCATCTCGTCGGGCGGCCGAACTATTGTTCGTCGCACGGATGTTCGATATAGTACCGAACAACCGTACGCATACAAAACCCGGCGGGGTGGTTTTTCGAACAACTGTTCAACACCACCGCGAACCCACAACAGTGGCCCGACGACTCTTGGAGGCAGCCATGGGAGAACACAAACTGACGAAGCGCCAACTGGCGATACTCGAATTCATCGATCGTCAGATGAGAGAGCATGGATTTCCCCCTTCGGTCCGCGAGATAGGCGCAGAGGTCGGTCTGGCATCGCCCTCATCGGTTCACTCCCAACTCGCCACTCTCCAACAAAACGGCTATCTGATCCGAGACGAAACCAAGCCCCGGGCGATTAAGGTCCGATGGGATTCACTGACGGGCGCCGCCGATGTAGAGCGACGGCCGGTGCGCCACGTCCCTCTCGTCGGCCAGGTAGCTGCCGGAACCGACGTGCTGGCCGAAGAACATATCGAAGAGACCATGCCGGTCCCGGCCGATCTGACCGGCGAAGGTGATCTGTTCATGCTTACCGTGCGTGGTGAGTCAATGATCGAGGCAGGCATCCTCGACGGTGACTTTGTCGTCGCCCGGGTGCAGAACACGGCCGACAACGGCGACACCGTTGTCGCCGGTATTCCAGGTGAGGAAGCCACCGTTAAGACCTACCGGCGCCGAGGCTCCAAGGTCATTCTCGAACCGGCCAACGAAACCATGGAGCCGATGGAGTTCGCCGGAGACGACGTCGCCATCTACGGCAAGGTCGTCACCGTAATGCGCCGGTTGTAAACGCTGGCAGCCGAAAAAGTACAATGGGCTGGCTCAGCGGTTCATCTCCCCTGAGCCAACCCATTGCGGTGTTCCCCCTCAAGCTAGGCCTCGGCTACTGCCACGTCCTGTCGAGCAGACCTTGACATCTCGACGATGTCGTCGACTTCTTCATCAGTGAAACCGGCCATCTTGCGGAACTGGCGTGCCAATCGAATCGGGGCCTCAGCCTCTTCTCCCCGCAGGCCTCGGAAGTTGAACAGGCCATCCACCACTCGTTGGAACTCGATGGCGCCCTTTCGCCGTTCCTTGTCATCTTTGGTGATCTCGCGAAGCCATCGGGAACCCATGTTCACATGTGTGACTTCATCGGCCAACATGTAGTCCTCGCAGAACGTCAGAACCGGATCGGAGGTTTCCCGTCCGAACTCTCTCATCTGAGTGAACACGTCGATCGCCAGGCCCTCCAGACCGCGATTCACTCCAGCAAGGCGAAACGCCGGATCGTGGTGGCAAGCGGCCTCGAACAGCGTGGTCGACTCGACATATTCTCCGAGCTGACCACCCATGTGTTCGGCCAGCTTGACCGAGATCTCACAATGCCGGGCTTCGTCCCAGCATTGGCGGGCCATGTCAAGCTTCAACTCGAATGGCACCTGATCGGTGTCGAAGTCGAATGCGGTGCGGCCTGCCCCTTCAAGTGCCTGAATCTCACCTACGAAGATGCCGTGCATGCGCCGACGAGCCCGCTCGCCTACGTCAAGGGCGTCAGCATCAACTCGGGCAACGGGCGTTCCGTTTCGGGTGTCCTCGAAGCGCTGCTCAGTCGTCTGACGGACGAATCGAGCGTCACGAGCGAGTTGGGAGGGATCAAGATTCTTACGCATTGCAGTTCTTTGCCGCAGCGTGGCACGCTGCAAGCTGATTGCCGCACGCCTATTCGCCACTGGTCGATTGCTGCCATTCGCCGGTTTGGCATCTGTTCGATGCCGACCGGCAAGTGCCTTGGGTGGATAATAACAGGCACTCTGTCCGTTCGGCCAGTTCCGTCGGGCCCGACGGGACCGCACCTACAGTCCGACGACCGGCTGATGGACCTTCTAAGCCCCTACCCACCGGGTAACCTGGAAGTGATGACAATGGCCAACACGCCTGCTGATTCAAGCCTCGCTTCCGGCGATCGAGCGGATGCCTCAGCCGAGCCTGAGCGGGTATTCAGCAGTTCGATCATTATCTCGGGGATCAGGTGTGTTCTCACCTACCTGATCTTTCCCTTCGTTGCCCCCCTCGTCGGCCTGGCCCCCGGTGTCGGTGCTGGCTTCGGGCTGGTGATAGGGGTGTTCGCCATCGCAGCGAACCTGTTCAGCATCCGCCGATTCTGGCGGGCCGATCACCGTTTGAAGGTCCCCGTCACCGTGCTGCACGTTGCGGTGATTCTGCTGCTGGTGTTCCTGGCTGTACGCGACATCCTGGAACTCACCTCCTAGCATGCGACCCCTGTACCTCGTCGCCGGCTTCTTTTGCGTCGGAATGGGCTGGCTTGGCCTGGTGACACCCGGCCTCCCGGGAACAGTGTTCTTCGTGGGCGCAGCGTGGTGCTTCTCGCGTTCCAATCCACGGCTTGAACAGTGGGTTCTGGACATACCAGCGGTGGGCCCAATGGTCAGGGACTATCGAAGTGGTCTCGGCATGCCGCGCCGCGCCAAGGTGATAGCAGTGTCGTGCATCACGGTCGCCTGCTTCTACAGCGTGGGCTTTGTTCTGAACCCAATGTGGCTTCGCTTACTGGTGGCCTCAGTTGGGGCGTTCGGCATTTGGTTCGTGGGAATCAGAATCCCTACGCGGGAGTCCGTCTTGGCTGAACAACAGGATCTGCCCGATCAGAGCGAAGCGACCAGCTAGCTACTGCTACTGGCCGGAGTGAAGGGCTTCGTTGATACCGCCCCAACGATCGGGGTCGGACTCTCGCGCTTCGATGACACCGGTAACCGAGTTCTGCAGGTACAACAGTCCGGGTCGCCCTGACAACTCTTTGGCCTTGACCTGTTCGCCCCCGGGCAACGTGATGACGGTCCCCGACGTGACGTAGACACCAGCGGCCACGGTACAGCCATCTCCGAGTGAGATCCCGATTCCTGCGTTGGCACCGATCAGACAGTTCTCACCGACCGTAATTCGTTCAGTGCCACCGCCCGAGAGGGTTCCCATGATTGATGCGCCGCCGCCCACATCACTGTGGGCACCGACCACCACTCCCTGGCTGATTCGACCTTCGACCATGGCCGGACCGAGCGTTCCGGCGTTGAAGTTGACAAAACCCTCGTGCATCACGGTTGTGCCTTCGGCCAGGTGGGCTCCAAGCCGAACTCGAGTGGCGTCAGCGATCCGAACGCCTGACGGCATGACGTAGTCGGCCATGTGGGGAAACTTGTCGACGCCGCGCACGATCAGGGTGTGCCCTTCGGCCCCGGCCAGGGCTCGTAGCCGATCAAGATTCTCCGGCACGACAGGGCCGGCAGAGGTCCAGGCCACGTTCGTCATCTGTCCAAAGATGCCATCGACACTTATTGAGTTCGGCGTCGCCTGGCGGTTCGACAACAGGTGCAGCCGGAGATACGCATCGGCAGAATCAGCGGGAGGAGCGGAGAGATCCTCGATTGTCGTGGTGATGACTTCACCTTTGATCAAACCCAACTTTTCGGCAAGACATGTTCGAGCCGGATCGACGCCCTCTGATGGGTACCAAGCGTCGAGTCTCGCTCCTGTTTCGGCATCTACGTAGCTGTGCCCTGTCGCTGAAGCAGTCATTGCCTCATCCTAGAGGTCTTGCACCTGAGGCCCCATGCGAGATCCCACACACAACCGCAAGCTAGGTTGGGTCAATGCACCGCTGGGCCAACCGCACTCCAAGACAACCTGGAACACGAGCTACAAACCGAACTGGAACACGAAGTGCAGAACGTCTGATTGAAGATGGGCTCGCCTATCTGATTGGAGGCAGCACGTGGCTCGATTGCTAGTGGTACACCACACCCCCTCCCCCGCTCTGCACTCCATGTACCTTCGGGTACTTGAGGGGGCCAGGCACCCTGACATCTCAGACGTCGATGTGATCTCAGCCGCCGCGCTGGCGGCCTCACCGGCAGAGGTACTCCAGGCCGACGGCTATCTCTTGGGCTCCCCCGCCAACCTCGGCTACCTCAGCGGGGCAATGAAACACTTCTTTGACACCATCTACTACCCCTGCCTGGAGGAGACGCGCGGCAGGCCATTCGGCGTCTACCTCCACGGCAATGAC
>CALJMD010000449.1 GCA_937981915.1 uncultured Acidimicrobiales bacterium | reverse complement strand
CAGCCATACAGGCTGTTGATGGAGGGGGCGCGCTACGCCGACCAGAACGGGTTTGCCGCAGTGTGGACTCCCGAACGCCACTTTCACGAATTCGGGGGTTTGTATCCGAACCCGGCAGTGACCGGCGCGGCGTTGGCGGCTGCCACCGACAACATCGCTATCCGAGCCGGAAGCGTCGTGGCGCCCCTGCATTCACCGGTTCGTATCGCCGAAGACTGGTCGGTGGTTGACAACCTCTCCAACGGCCGAGCCGGGGTGGCGTTCGCCTCCGGGTGGATGCCCGAAGACTTTGTCATCCGACCCGACGACTACGCCAACAAGAAGGAAGCCACGTTCAACCATTTAGATGTTGTCCGTCGGTTGTGGCGTGGCGAGTCGGTCGCCATGGCAAGCCCTGACGGTGAACCGGTTGAGATCACCACCCTCCCTCGACCGGTTCAAGACGAACTGCCGTGTTGGATCACCACTGCCGGTAACCCGGAAACGTTCGAGCTGGCCGGGCGAGCCGGGGCCAACGTCTTGACTCATCTGCTCGGGCAGTCGGTCGACGAGTTGGCGGACAGGATCGCCGTCTATCGCTACGCGTGGACCGAGGCCGGTCACACCGGTTCGGGTGGCGTGACCGTGATGCTTCACACGCTCGTCGGATCGGATCACGACGAAACGCTCGACGTTGCCCGCCGTCCGATGCGTGACTATCTGGCGTCATCGACGAATCTGCTTCGCAACTACGCCTCGTCCTTTCCCACCTTCCGGGGTTCCAGCGACGCCGGATTTGATGAGTTACCCGACGAACAGATGGACGCGCTGTTGGATCATGCGGTCGACCGCCATCTCGAAACCAGCGGTCTCTTCGGCACACCGGCAACGTGCCAGCAGCGGGTGGACGAACTTGTGGCCATCGGGGTCGACGAGATTGCCTGCCTGATCGACTTCGGTGTTGACACCGATCGGGCTCTGGCAGGACTTGAGCACCTCAACCAACTGCGCAGCAATCAACTTCCCGGCAAACAACTACGTAGCACCCAGCCGACCAGTAGCCAACCGGCCAGGATCGCTCAACCGGTCGCTGCTCTAATTGAACGCCACCGGGTGACACACTTTCAGTGCACGCCGTCGATGGCCCGAATGCTGTTGGCCGACGAAACCGAGCAACAAGCACTGACCAAGCTCGAAGTGATGATGGTGGGAGGTGAAGCAAGCTCTCCTGCCCTGGTCAACCAGTTGACCGAACTCGTTCCAGGGTCGGTACTGAACATGTACGGCCCGACGGAAACGACTATTTGGTCTCTCACTCACCACCTCGAAGGTGGCAGCGAAAGCGTCCCCATTGGCAGACCGGTGGCCAACACCAAGGTGTATGTGGTGAACAGTCACCTCCAGGCTCAACCCGTTGGTGTTCCCGGCGAGTTGCTGATCGGCGGGCCGGGAGTCACCCGCGGCTACCACGAACGGGCCGACCTGACCAAAGACCGGTTTGTGGTCAACCCGTTCGACGACCCGGCCGCTCCCCGCCTCTATCGAACCGGCGACCTCGTCCGGTACCGAGACGACGGAGTCATCGAGTTCCTCGGACGGTTGGATCATCAGGTGAAGATCCGCGGTCACCGGATCGAGTTGGGAGAAATCGAAGCGGTACTGAACCGCCATCAACTGGTGACCGAATCGGTGGTGATGGCCCGCCAGGACGGCGGGTCGGACAAGCGACTGGTGGCCTACGTGACCACAACACCAGACGCCGAAGTCGACGATGTCTCCGAGTCCGACCTGAAACGCTCAGCGGCACAAGCGCTACCGGACTACATGGTGCCAGCACGAGTCATCGTGGTGGACTCATTCCCACAGACACCAAACGGCAAAATCGACCGAGCCCGCCTCCCTGAGCCAAACGTCGTTGCCGACGGTCAGTCTCCTCCGGCCAAGGATCATCCACCGGAGGGGGCGACAGAACAAACTGTGGCCGCCCTATGGGGCGAAATATTGGGCCGGTCCGACATCGGGCGCAACGATGACTTCTTCGACCTCGGCGGCGACTCGCTGTCGCTGATCGAAGTCACCTCGGACATCACCGATCACTTTGGGGTGCACGTCTCGGTGGCCCAGTTCCTGGCCGATCCGACGGTTGCCGGCGTGACGTCCCAACTGGAGGTCACCGGCACATCATCTTCACCGGACCGCGCCGCAGTGGACAAGACGCACGGTTCACCCATCACCACCCGGCTGATGACTTATCGGGATATCGCCGACATCATTCCCCTGCACCTGCGGTACTTTCCCGACTGGAGAGTCTCGAAGTTGGGGCCGGTTTTTCTGCAACGGATGTACCGCTGGTACCTGGAGACCCACCCGACCCTGGCGCTGGTCGCAGTTGACCGGGCGGGAACCGTCATTGGGTTCACGGTCGGCACAGTCGGGCCGTACAAACAACAACTGTTTGCCGCCTCATGGGCTCGATTGGCTCTCGGCCTGATTCGCAACCCCGGGGCGTTGACCAAAGGTTCTTCGCTGTCGACGCAACAAGACCTGGCGGCCGAGGACTCGATCCGAGCCGCCGACCCGGCGCTGGCCAACAACCGCATCATGGCCCTCGGCGATGTGAACGGCGGCGGTGGCTATGAGCTGTTGGTGGCGTTCGAACAGGCCGCCCGCGAGTTGGGAACCGAGCCCTATTTCCACACCGGGCAACTCCACTAACACCCCACTTTTGGGCTCACTCCAGCCCTGAACGTTAACTGACGGACTGGAATTGGTTAGCAAATGGCCAAGCGCAAAACTTCTCGGGGCACCCCCACGCTTGAACGTATTGTGCGGGTCAAGCACCCGGCTGCGGCCGCCGTCGTTGTTCTCCTAGCTGGCTTCGCGGCGTCTTGGCTGGTGTTGTCCGACCGGACCGGCTCCTGGATCGTCGACGATCGCAGCGAGGCTGCTCCAACTACCGCCGAGGTCTCCGATGTTGGTGACCTGACCAGCGAAGTCGACTCGAGCGGCGGACAAATGGTGGTGGCGGTTGACGAAGCGGCGGAGTCCGGACAGCCATCGTCGAACGGTCAAGAGCCCGACGGAATTTCGGTGCTGGATGGCTTCGGAGCTGTCAGCGGTTCGGGCGACGGCACAGACGGTCAACCAGACGACGGCACCGACGTCGACGGAGACGATCAGGACCCAACAACCGAATCATCGGAGAGCACCCAACAATCCGAATCTTCCGACGGAGCCGAGGACAACGCCGCCCCGCCCAACGACGAGGCAACGCAGCCGGCTGGCCCGGACAACAAACCGAACTCCGAGACCGACACCACGTCAGTCACCGACGACGATCGACCCAACGGATCCGAGGAAACAGACGGAACCGAAGCAACCGCCACAACGCGTCCGCCACCCGACGATCCAACCACGTCAACCACCATCTCAGAGAAGCCCGCAGAGACACCCGAAACCCCCACGGGTGGCAACACCCCCGAAAGTCTGGCCGGGCGTCTCTACAACGGCTGGTGCCCGGCCGGGGCATCGTCCACCTCGGCAGGAGGCGCCATCATCCGAGTTGCGGCTGGAGGGTCAATCCAATCGGCTATCGACCAGGCCGCCTCGAACGGCGGGGGCATCGTCGAAATCAGCGGACGACACACCATCTCCCGCCCAATCGAGTTGCGCTCCGGCGTAGTACTTCGTGGCACCGGAGGGGCGGCCATTACCACCGGGCAGAACATGGACAACATGGTTCAGTTCGGAGGAGGCTTCGGAGGGTCATCCACCGCCACAGTCACCGGCGGCAACGCCTTCTCACGCTCGTTCACGTTCAACGGTTCGCTGGGTTCCGGCTACTACATCATCGGCGACCAAAGCCGAGGCCAGTTGGTTCGCGTCACGTCGATCAACGGCAACACCGCCAACATCGAACTCCCACTGGTCGAGAACTTCAACGGCCTTTCGATCTCACCACAACGTGACCTTCTGACTCGGGCCGGACTGGAATCACTGAAGCTCGAACCGCAACACCGAGTAAGAGACCTGATTGAGATTCGCTCCACCCGCCACTCATGGGTTCGCGATGTCACCACCAACGGCGCCGGAGGGCAGACCAAAGCAGCCGTGTACCTTCGCCAGGCCTACCGGGTGTCAGTGATCGACAACACCTTCTCCAACGCTGCCGAACACGGGGACGGCGGTCAGGGCTACGGCATCAACATCGCCAACAACAGTTCCAGCTCGTTGATCGCCAACAACAAGCTGCGCTTGTTCCGCCATTCGATCCTGCTGCAGGGGGCGGCGGCAGGCAACGTGGTTCGCAGCAACGACAGCGACGAACCCCGTCACCCCAACTTCGTTCAGGGCGGACCGGCCGACATTTCATTCCACAACTACGCGTCGGCCAACCTGGTGTTCGCCAACACGGTTACCCGCATCCAGATCAACGATGCAGGCCGGACCGGGCCTCACAACGCCATGTTGTTCAACACGCTGCGCACCGGTCCGCTGACCTTGGACTACGGCGTGAACGACTTGACGTTGATCGGCAACAAGATGAACGGCTCGGTCGGCGACCTGCGCAGCCGCATGATGCCGTCGCTCAACACCAACTCGACCGCCGGCAACCCGTCACCTGAACGGGCCTTCTGGACGTTGGACTATGATCCCTTCGCCGGACCGGGCGGCGACTCACGAACCTCGCGTGGGCGAGGCATTCTCGATTGGGGCTCGGGCGACAACGTCTACGTCGACGAGTCAGCCGACTACTTCAACCCCTGCGGCTAAGAGCTCCTACTGCTTAAGCTCCGGGGTGTGCAACACCAGATCGTCTTCCAGCGACCGCACCGCGGTGATCCCGGCGTCGGCTAGACGACCGTGGTATTCGCGGCACGCAGCCTCCGGCTCAAGTTGCTCGTCGGCCACCGCACGCAGTAGCTCGGTAAGCAGAATCGGGCTCTCCGCCCCTTTGATCCGGCGACCGAACAGCGCCAGTCGAGCACCGTGGCGTTTAGCTTGTTGCACCAGGGCAAACGTGTCGTGGGTCGTGCTGGCCGGGCCGCCGAGGATCCCGACCGTGATACCGAGCCCGGCGGCCAGCTCCTCCATTGCCTGCGGGCCGTTGTACGCCACTTTGAGGAACTCCGGTCGGCTGGCTCGGGGAACCCCAGCCAACATCCGCCCGATGCAGTCGTTCACGTACAGCCCGACCGGGCCGGTCAAACCCGGATCGACGTTCGGGTTGAACACTTCCAGGAAGTGGCGGAACCCTTCGGCCGATGCCTCCTGGCGAAAGTCTCGGTAGCGCAGCAGGGAGCGTTCGTCGGCGTCGATGTCGTTGTTGAACGTGATCGACCACAACCCGATCGGGACATCGACGGTCTGATCAACGCCGGGGTGCAACGTTCCGTACATGGCTTCGCGCACCGTGGTGGTGGCGAACGGGCGTGACGGAGAGTCGGGGTAGCTGCCACCTCGGATGACCCAGATGTCGGTGGTGTCGTTGGCTCGAACGGCGGCCGTCACCGGGGAGTCGTCGAACAGGCGACGATCGCGGGCCAGGTCGTCCATCGTGGCGACCGAGGTCAACAAGATGTCGATGTCGCCTTTCTCAACCATGGCCGCCATCTCATCTCGCCACTCGACAGGATCGGTACCTTCACCGACGGTTGGCTGTAGACCACCGCCCATATCGGGGTCCGCCGCATAGCAGATGATGAACTCGGGTCCGTCGGATCGTTCGGCGAGGGCGGCCAGCTTCGAGTCGAGTGTCTTCACGCCTCGAGGTTAGCCGCCTCCTAATCGTCAGCCCAGCCCAACCGCCGGTAGTAGCGTGGCCCTATGACCGGGATCGACCGGGCCGCTGCGGCCCAACAAGCCCTCGATGGCTACCCGTCGGGTCCTGACGCCCCACAAGTCGCTCTGGCAAACGCCACAGCCCTTCTTCCCGAGGCTCAATCAGTGGTGTTGGTTGAAGGCATCAGCGATCAGATCGCGCTCGAAGTGTTGGCGGCTCGACAAGGTATCGATCTCCCGTCGACCGGAGCGGTGATCCTCCCTATCGGGGGTGCTCAAGCGGCGTTCACCTACCTGTCGATGCTGGGCCCCCAGGGGCGAGATCTGCCGCTGGCGGGCCTGTGCGACGCCGACGCAGCGGAAACGTTCCGCCGAGCGCTTCTACGCGCCGACATGGCCGCTCCCGCCGCGACTGGCCTGACCGGTACCGGGTTTCATGTCTGTCACCGTGACCTTGAAGACGAACTGATTCGAGCCGCCGGCGTTGACACCATGTTGGCTGTGATCGAAGCACAGGGCGAACTGGGATCGTTTCACACCATGCAAAAGCAGCCGCAATGGCGGGGCCGCGATACCGCCGACCAACTTCACCGGTTCCTGCGCAGTAGAGCCACCCGCGGTCAGCGTTACGCCAGGTTGCTTATCGAAGCGATCGAGCCGGGGCAAGCACCTGACCCACTGCTAGCGGTGCTGGCCGGGCTGCCACACCTACGCCCTGCACCCTGAACTACTTGTACAGGTTTGGCCCGCAGTGAGGCCACTGACCGACGCCGGCCTTGTTGTACAGAATCTGAGCTCGCTTCAACTGTTCTGCCGGGGTGGCGTCAGCCGGATTGCCGCTGCCACCAACCGATGCCCAGGTGCGTGGGCTGAACTGATACAGGCCGTAGTAGCCGGCTGGATTCACCGCCGTCGGATTTCCGCTCGACTCGCACTCGGCCAGAGCGGCCCAGTTCAGTCCGGCGGCCTCACCGCCAACCGAACCAGCAGCCGACTCATCGTCGGCGGGCTCTACAGCGGCCACCGGGGCGGGTTTGGTTCCGACCTTGACCACCTCGGTCACCGGTTCACGGGTGACGGTGACGTCGATCTGTTCTTCAGCCGTCGGTTCGCCGTTGGTGAACGTGACAGCGACGGTCACCTCTCGCTCCCCGTCACGGCCCTCGACCGACACCTCGCGGCTCCCAACCAGCAAACTGCTGTCGTTGGTCTCGGTGGTGTCGTGAGTAATAGTTTCTGTTCGAACGTCGTTCTCGACCCGAATCCGGGTGACCACGACATCCAGCTCTTCGGTGACCTGGGTGTCAGCCACCGGAACCAACCGGTCGTCGGACCCGAGAGCTACGCCCGCATCTGCCAGTAGCTCCCGCACGGTCTTGGCAGTCGATGTCACCGACCGAGTTTGACCCCCGTCGTTCACCGTCACCGTCTTGGGGGTGACAATCTCGACCGTCATTCCCGACCGGGTCAACGCCTCGTCGAGTGCTTCGGAAACCGCTGCACCGTCGAGCGGGACGTTCACGGCGGCCAGGGCCTCGCCCAACAGTCGTTCGGTAACGGTGTGAGTGGTTTCGACGCCATCGACAACCGTGATCAACTGACGGGCGAAGAGAACTTGCACCGCCGCGCCGTCAACCAGTTCAGTCTCGACCGAAGGTTGAACGATGTCATCGGGTGCAGTAGCGACCTGGAGATCGGCCAACAGTTCAGCAACGGTCGCCGCCCGGGTTTCAATAGTTTGGGGCGAACCATCGATGTTGAGCGAAACCGTTTTCTCGCTCAAGAGATAGAACGACACGGCCGCCACCACCGCGATCAGTACGGCCACCGCGGCGGCCACGACGATCGGACGGCTCCGTCGGGTCACGCCGGTGCCACCACCGGGAGGCGGAGAGTAGGCAGGGTCGACGTCTGTCGCGGGCGGAAAAGTTGCAGCGCTCACCTGGACGCGACGATAGCCGCCTCGGTCGTAGAAGCCGTCGCGCCCACCGTTTTTGCCTCCGACCGCGATCTGTGGTTTGTTCGGACCAACTATGGAACGATTCGAGCCACCCGACACGACGTCTCAACGACAAGCCTTCGAACGCGACGGCTTCGTTCTGGCCCACGCACTGATCACACCCGACCGGGTCGGGTCACTGCACGATCGCTTCGAGCGGCTTTTCCGTGGCGAGTTCGAAACGGGGGTCTCTCCCGACGAAGTCAACTGGCAAGAGGTCGACGGAGACCCGACTCTCACCCGGCAGATTTGCAACGGCTGGAAAGCGGACCGGCTGGTGGCCGAGACCGTGCTCTCCGCAGACCTGGGGCGAAGCATCGCAGAGCTGGCCGGCTGGCCGGGAGCCCGAATAATTCAGGACAATCTGCTGTGGAAACCTCCCGGCGCACGATCGCTCGGCTTTCACCGAGACAACGCGTATCTGGCCTGGTACACGCCTCGGCAAATGTTGACCTGTTGGATCGCCCTCGACGACACCACGGCGGAAGGGGGCACTGTCGAGTTCACCGTCGGTTCGCATCGTTGGCGCACCGGCAACGATCCATCAACCCACTTCCACGCTCCTGACGACCACCGGGCGCCCGTCGTCTCGGCGGCTACGGCAGCAGGCCTCGAACCACGCTTCCATCACGTCGAAGCGTCCGCCGGAGGAGGCTCGTTTCACCACGGCTGGCTCTGGCATGGCTCGGGGCCGAACAGGTCTGACCGGCACCGTCGGGCTCTCGTGCTGCACTGCGCCAGCAGCGAGGCGAGGTTCGACCGATCCGGTTTCGGGCAGGGCAACGGGTCGATCTATGCCCGCTACGCCCGACTCACCGACGACGTCATGGATGAGAACCACTTCCCCATTTTGTGGCGGACCGACGGATACCGAACCCCCGGTATCTGAGCCCGCCTGCGGCCGGCGTGGGGCATGGCCGAGCGGGACGGCTCGACCCCGTACCATCTGGTCGTGCCTGCTTTGGTTTTGCTCAACGGGATGCCGGCCTCCGGCAAGTCCACCGTGGCCTACCGGCTAATTCAGCAACGCCCGATGGCGCTTAACCTCGACATCGACATCATCCGCCATCAAATCGGCCACTGGCTAAGTCGACCTACCGAAGCGGGACTTGCGGCCAGAGGCATGGCGAAAGCCATGGCTCAACTTCACCTGTCCAACGGTTTTGATGTGGTCGTCCCCCAGTTCCTCGGTCGCCCGGCGTTCATCGGCGAGCTGGAAGCTATCGCCGCCGACACCGGCAGCTCGTTCCATCACATCCTCCTTGAACTTCCGTTTGACCATGCGGTCGAAGTCTTCGAACGTCGACAGGCGGAATCAACCAACCCCATTCACGCTGATGCCGCCCGCCTACTCAACGCCACCTCCCGACAACCGTCGCTGCGCAACCCGCTGGCCCGCTATCACGAACTGCTCCGCGACCTGGCCGACACCTGCCCGCCCCAGCGGACGGTCCCAGTCATCGACGGTGACGTAGACGCAACGCTCGCCCAGGTATTGAAGGCACTAAGAGAGTTCGGCGTCGAGTGGTCTGCCCGACCTTGACGTCGGGCAGAGTATTCAACTCCGAGCCGGCACCCAACTGAAGTAGGGTCGGGTCCGTGGGCCGACACGTCAATCATCGGGGCTGGATCGTGATCGAGAGCATCGCCTCGCCCGATGGTGGGTTGTGTGTTGATCTCTTCCAACATCTCGATGGTGGCTACGGGTTCGAGCACTTTCGCTCTGACCCTGAGGACATGGGTCGCTGGACGACGATCGGCGGGTCGGGAAGCACTCGCCACCAGACCTTGGCTGAAGCGACCGCGGCGGCGACACAGGCTGTGCCGTGGCTCGCTGCTCAGGAAGCTGTTGATTCCGAGGCAGGGTCGGGTCGGCAGAACTCGTCGTAGCCGTCGCCGCTGTACGGCACCTGCTCCAGAGTCTCGGGGTGGTAGAGCGAACGTTCTACCTCGTAGATGTCGCCGAAGTACACGTGAACGGCGCGAGCAT
>CALJMD010000448.1 GCA_937981915.1 uncultured Acidimicrobiales bacterium | reverse complement strand
CCGATACATCAGAACAGATCGCCGCCGTTCTCGCAGTGGCGTCGGAAATGGGTGTCCCCCTGGATGAGCAACGGCTGTTACTGACCCCAGACGATGTCAACACCCGTGTCGCCGTCGGCGACCAAAACGGCGGCACCGCAGAAGTTGGCCGAACCTCGTTTGAGTTGGCGCTGGTCAACAGCCGCAGTCAAGAGTCGGTGGCCGAAGCCCGCGACGTCCTCGAGCCAATCGCCGCCAACCTCAGCGACGACCTTGACGGCAACTTCGTGCAGGTCACCGGCAGCCCGTTCGTCCGCGAAGCATCGCTGCAGGCCACCAACGACGCGCTGCAACTCTCGCTGCCGATCGCACTGTTCCTATGCCTGATGGTGTCAACCACGTTCCTGCGGTCTATTCGCTACGGACTGGCCAGCATTGTCCCGATCATCATGGTTGTCGCCTGGCTGTACGCCTTCATGGAGGTGGCGGGCTACGCCATCAACCTGGTGACCGCCACCATCGCAGCGGTGTCGGTTGGCATCGGCATCGATTTCGCCATTCACTTCATCGCCCGCTACCGGGAGGAACTGATGCGCACCGGCGAGCGCCACGCTGCGGTCCAGATCGCAGGTGAGGGAACCGGGGTGGCACTTATCGCCTCGGCGGTCAGTTCGGCCATTGGGTTCGGCATTCTTGCCCTGGCTCCCATGCCGTTGTTCGCCGCCTACGGGTTGCTCACGGCGTTGATGATCGTCATGGCGTTGACCGCCACCCTCGTAGTGTTGCCCAGTGTGCTGGTCCTGGTCACCTCCGACCGTCCAGCTTCTGACGACACGGGCGCCGGCAGCCCGAAAGCAGGCAGGCCGGTGGCTGATCTGACCGTTAACGCCAACGACGCCGACCGGTTCCAACGAGAAGTCATCATGAACCGGTCGCCGCAAAGCGCAGTGCTGCGCTAGCGACTTCAGACATCGGCGTCTTAATCGGGCCCGGCCACCACCTTCACGTGGCGGTCGGGCCGATCGGCGTTTTGATCAGGCTCGGCCGAAACCGGCTCTGGAACTAACAGCGTTGACGATTTCTTCCACCGCCCACCGACGTTCGAACAAGGTGGAATCGCCGTCATCAAGTTCGATGAGCCGGTTGATGATGCGCACGTAGCCGTCGAGGTCGAGTAGGCGGAGAACAGCAAGCAAACGCGACGCCTGACCGTGCACTGGAGCGTCGGCCGCCACGTAGCGGTCGTACACCTCGACGATTTGGTGAATCATCTCCAAGTGACGCTCACCGGGGTCGACCGATGGAAAGTTGGTGGCAGCGAAGTCTTCGACGAAGACCATCGGTTCCACTCCCACGCTGTGGGCCCCAAAGCGTGACGCGGTGTGAATCAGCAGCTCGACATCAAAGCTCTCGTTGTAGGAGTTCATCTTTGGCAGCACCGCTTCCAGCGCCTGAGCGTCGAACGCCTTGAACCCGGCCTGGGTATCGATGACGTGACTCAATCCGGGGATCAACATGGCCCGAACAAAGTGGCGGAACAAGATGATAATTTTGTCCGGCTTGGTGCCGGTGCTGTCCGGCTCCGACATGGGGCCGTTCGGCTTCACCAAGACGGCTCCGGGCACGCCGTACCGTTGACCGAGGCACGCTCGGGCTCGACGCTCCAAGATGGGGCTGGCCAACAAACCAAGTTGAGCCACGTTGGCCGACAGGTCGGCGTCGGTGTAGGCCACCACATGGCAGCCGCCTCGCTCCACCACGTCAAGGCGCGAACCGCCTTTAACCGCAGTCGCCATGGCGGCCACGATCGAGCCTCCCTTGCGGGAATCGTCAGGTGACTCCAGGTTGGCGAGCACCGGGTGGAGCGATGCCTTACGCCCCAACACCTCGGCCAGTTCGATCACGTTGACTGAACGGTGGCCGTCACGGGGATAGTTCTCCTCGGCGATGACGGCCCGCATGGCCTCCGCACTGGAAGGGTCATCGGGGCAGCCGTCGTCGCAGGCAACAATGCTCCACGTTTTGTCCGGATCGAGGCCGTCGAACAGCCAGTCAAGCTGGGCCACCTTGGCTCGGACGAAATCTTCGCCGTGTTCGTGCTCGGACCGGCGGGCCATTCGCCCGGTCTCGCCGTACATGGCCCACACCACGGTGAGATGAGCCGGACCGGGTGCTGCGGCCAAACGGCGGCGGGACTGGACCAGACGTTCGGCTTCCAGCTCGAGCGCTGTTGGCGGCTCGGGTCCGTGCAGCTCAATACATCGCTCTTCCATATGAGCGGACGCTAAAGCTAGCACTTGCTCATTTTGGGCGGCGTCGGTTAGATCACGAGGTGCGGCGGCCAGTGACATCAAGCGGTCATGATAGACGCGATACGCGACGCCCTGCACCGGGATGATCTACGCAGTTCGGTTCGACCAGAACCAGGGTTCTGAGAAGTCCTAAATAAGGTTGACTTCTACGCCGTGGATCATGCGTTGCTCGCCGGTGCGGGAACCGGCAGCGGCTCGGAAGTCGACTGAGCGTAGACCGTCGCCTCGCCCGTCGGCCGCTCGAACAAAGCGGATGGCGGCGTTGTCCAACTCGATCACCGGAGTCAAGCGAACGTGAACCCGACCGTCGTACTTGTCGGGCTGTGCGAAACTGCGACGATCGAACGGGCGACCCAACAGGTCGGACCACTGCTTGGCCAGGTTCTCCGGTTCAGCGGCCTGAATCTCGACGGCCACAATCGACTCGACAACCGAGGCATCAACGTGTTGGCGCCAGTCGGGTCCGGCCCACGGCCACTCACCTGATCTTGGACCGGCGTCCACCGACAAGATGGTTCCACCAATGTCAGCCGGGTGGAAGTGCAAACCGACGATGCCGTCACCTTCGGCCCGGAAGGCGATTCGCATGTTGAGTTCCGATGCGCTGGTCTCAACCCATTCGAGGTCGTCGGTTTCCAAGATGACCATGTAGCCACCGTCGCCGAAGCGTCGATCGAGCAAGCGACCGGCTGCAGTCTCTTCCTCCATTGGGGCAACGACCTCGACGAACTGGTCCCCACACGGCATC
>CALJMD010000447.1 GCA_937981915.1 uncultured Acidimicrobiales bacterium | reverse complement strand
TTCAGTTGACGAACCGTCACTGTCGATGACGATCGGCGTCAACTCGTCGCCGCTGGCCGGCAAGTCAGGTTCTAAACTCACCGCCCGGCTGGTCAAAGGTCGTTTGGATTCCGAACTGGTCGGCAACATGAGCTTGCGGGTTTTCAACACCGAGAAGCCCGACGCGTGGGAAGTGCAAGCCCGAGGCGAGTTGCAGTTGGCTGTGTTGGTGGAAACCATGCGCCGCGAAGGCTTCGAGCTCACCGTCGGCAAACCGCAGGTCGTCACCCGCGAGATCGACGGCAAAACTCACGAGCCTGTTGAACAGGTGATCATCGACGTTCCCGAAGAGCACTTGGGTGCGGTCACACAGCTTATGGCCGAGCGCAAAGGGCGGCTGGAGAACATGGTCAACCCCGGCACCGGCTGGGTTCGCCTCGACTTCCTGGTTCCCGCCCGCGGTCTCATCGGTTTCCGAACCGAGTTTCTCACCACCACTCGAGGCACCGGCGTAATCAATCAGTCGATGGCCGGTTTCGAACCGTGGTTCGGGCCGATCCGAACCCGTCAAACCGGTTCACTGGTGGCGGACCGTCAAGGCCCGGCCACCACCTACGCCATGATTGGTCTGCAGGAGCGGGCCCAGATGCTGGTGAAGCCCGGCACTGTGGTGTACTGCGGCATGATCGTCGGCGAGAACAGCCGGTCTGAAGACATGGATGTCAACGTCTGCAAAGAAAAGCAGCTGACCAACCATCGTGCGGCAGCATCGGATGCCACCGTCAAGTTGACCCCGGCCCGAGAGATGTCACTTGAGCAGGCGCTCGAATTCATCGCTGAAGATGAAGCGGTTGAAGTGACACCGGAAGCTATCCGGTTGCGCAAAGTCGACCTCGATCCCATCGCCCGAGCCCGGGTGGTCAAGGCTCGTAAAGCGGCCGCTGCCGCCAGCTAAACAATCGGCGATTCAGAACCGACGACCTCGGCGGTCAGGGCTTCGGTCAAGATTGGGTAATGCCGCGCTCAACGCGGTGGTTCAGTCTTGTACAGTCTTGGCCGGAGGGCGGGAAACATAGGAGACAGGCGCAATGGCGGACCCGGGCGTGGGGTTTGACAGTGAGGGCACTCCGTTGGAGGAACGACCTCCGATGGTGGTCGGCTACGAGTCGACAGCTCAACCACAAAAAGAGTCGTTTTGGGATCGGCTGCCGGGCCGAGGCGGTCCGTCAATTGGCGACCGCCTACTGCGGACGCCGATTCATCGTGAGGTGACGGCCCTGGTGGCGGCCGGTGCCATCCTGCTTATTGGTGCTGCCCTTTTTCTGGCTCAGCGCTCCGCTGGGCAGGAGACGACACAAGGTGAGATCACCTCCGATGCGGTTGATGGGCAAGGCGCCCGATCCAACGGGCTCTTCGGAGGCCTATTTGGAGGCGGCGACGACGAAGATCAAGCCGAGGAGTCGGCTGGAACGTTAGAGGTCGAGACATCCGACACCGACGCATCCGAATCGCAGGACGCCGAGTCGGAAACCTCCGAGTCTGAAGATGGCGAGCTGGAAGAGTCGGAGGCCGAGCAGCCGTCGACAAGTGAAACAGCAGAAGACTCCGAGTCTCCCGATCCAACGGATTCAGGTCCCGCTCCCACCTCGGCCCCGACAACGGCTGAACCTACGCCTACGCAACCGACGCCGACTGAACCGCCGCAAACCCAGGTCACTCAGACAGAACGGTCTACAACTCAGCCTCCGCTCACACAGTCGTCCAACTCCAGGGCCCCGGTGACCCAGGCTCCGACCACGCGACCGCCGACCACGCGACCTCCGACGACCCGACCTCCGACCACAGAACCACCTCTTCCCCCAGGGGCCGGTGAGCGCTACCGCAACAACCTGTTACCGGGCCGGATCCAGGCTGAGTTCTTTGACGGTGACGGCGACGGCTTGGCTTACAACGACACCGACGATGAGAACTTCGGTAACGTGCTCCGGGTTCGCCAGTCGGTCGACGTCTTCCAGACCAACGCTGGTGAAAATTACGTTGGCAGGACCAGATCAGACGAGTGGCTCGAATACACGGTCACCGTCGAGGACACTGGTAGGTACGTCATCGCTGTCAATGTGGCATCGAACCGCCCTGACCCTGGCCGCCTCGGCGTGTTTATCGACGGAGAGTGGATTGCAGGTTTTGACGTGCCGCCCACAGGTAGCAACGGCAACTGGGTGGAGCTGGAATCCACCGTCAAGAACATCGACGCCGGGGTGCACGTAATTCGGCTGAACATCAACGACGGTGGAAGGTTCAACATCGACTGGTTCGCCTTGCGCGAGGCCTGAGAAGCGACCGTCCGCTAGCCGTAGCCGAGAAAGTCTGCCGACTCCCAGGTTCGAGCGGCTTTGATGTCGTTGAGGCGGGTGAAGTAGTCGACTGCCGGTTGGGTGTGCCACCGCCCGGAGAACCACACCCCCAGGCAACCGTCGACGTCTCCACCCTGATACTGGCGGCCCCGTTCGACGTCGTTGAGCCAGCCGAGGCGACCCTCGAAACATTCTCGCCACACCGCGTAGGTGTAATCGGCGTTGTAGGCGGTTGATCGGATGGCGTTCGAATCTTCAAACGCATCGCCGTGGTACAAGAATCTCACTTGCAGCAAGCCGATGGATTCGGGGCAGTCACCGCTGGAGCGTCGAAGGTCGGGGTGGCAGGCCGACTGGTCGCCGGTGCGATCGCCCCCGGTGGTCATATCCCACCATGATTC
>CALJMD010000446.1 GCA_937981915.1 uncultured Acidimicrobiales bacterium | reverse complement strand
GTAGCCTGCAAAAACTTAAGCACCACCTGGAGGCACAGTCATGACCGACTCCAGCATGTACAACTTCGATCAGCTTGAACAGCAGCTGGGCGCTCTCGCCCGCACGATGACCGAAGATGACTGGCGTATCGAAGCGCCCCCAGCTGATTTGTTCTCAGCCATCTTGGCTGATGTTCGATCCGATCACACAGCAAGCCAAATGCCTCAGTCGCCTTTGGCACCGGACGCTCAACGGCCGACGGCTCAACCGCCGATGCATCGCGGGACCTCGTCTCCGCCGGTTGACCACATTCAACCGGTTCCCCAACAGGTACCGGCACAAGAACCTGTCCAGTTCGAGCAACAGCCCGCTTCGTTCAGTGCCGCTGAACAAGGCAGCGGTGTTGCAAGTCTGGATGACCGCCGGCAGGAGAAAGCCAGTCGCCGATCCGGTCCAAGCTGGTTGTTGGCGGCCGCCGCCATTGCTGTCTTGGCTGTGGGTGGTGGGCTACTGGCAACTCAGTTCAGCTCCAACGAACCATCGGGTGTAACCGTAGCTTCGGCCACCATCGTCAACGACGAGCTCCCCGTGGCCTTCGATCAAAGTGGATCTGCCGTCCTGGTGAATGAAGACGGCGACCTGGTCCTTGATATCGACGTGCCATCGCTACCCGACAGCGGGGACGCCTTCTACGAGGTGTGGATGATTGACACCAACGTCGAAGGCATGATCTCGCTGGGTGTGTTGTCAGCAGACGGTCGAATTGACGTTCCCGACACCATCAACCCTGGCGACTTCCCAGTGGTCGATGTCTCCGTTGAGCCGCTCGACGGAGATCCCACTCACTCCGGACAGTCGATCCTTCGAGGCGTCCTCGACGTCTAGCCACTAATCGACGCCTAGTAACGCAGCAACAGCCAACTCCGCCCGGCCCTGGTGTAACCCACCTGGCCGGGCGGAGTCGCGTTTGTCGACAGTGAGGTTTACTCGTTGGTGGTGGGCAGCTGGCCGGTCTCGAGAAGAACCTGGAATGCAGCCTCGTCGATAACGGGCACACCGAGATCTTCGGCTTTGGACAGCTTCGAGGCACCGGGTTCCGCTCCGACCACTAGGGCCGTCGTCTTCTTTGATACCGAGCCCGGGTTCTTTCCCCCTCGGGACTTGATGGCTTCCGCCGCACCGTCACGACTGAATCCGTCGAGTGTTCCGGAGACGACCAGCGACATTCCATCCAGGGTTTGCGGCGCCTCCGATCGCACCGGGCCCTCAAGGTTGAGGCCGGCTCGTCGGAACTTGTCCACCAACTGCTCTGCTTCCGGCGTGGCGAAGTAGGCGGCTACGCTCTGGGCGATTGTCGGGCCAACCCCATCGATCTCGGCCATCGACTCGGCATCAGCGTCAATGATGGCGTCAATATGGCCGAAGTGACCGGCCAACGCTTCGGCGCCGCTGGGACCTAGATGCCTGACACCCAGACCAACAAGAAGATTTGCCAACGGGCGGGTCTTCGATGCGGCCAAGGCGGCGTTGAGATTGTCTATCGAGGTTTGTCCAAAGCCTTCGAGGGCGGCAACCTCGGCCCAGTCGATGAAATACAGGTCGCCGGGGTCGTTGATAAAGCCGTGTTCGATGAACAACGCCACCCTGCTCTCCCCCATGCCCTCGATGTCCAACCCGCCTCGGGAAGTGAAGTGCTCGATACGACCCTGCCGTTGAGCCGGACACACCGGGTTCACGCAAAAGATGTGGGCTTCGCCTTCGGGACGGATCAACTGGGTGTTGCAGGCCGGGCAGTTGGACGGGAACTTCCATTTGCGACGCCCCTTCGGCCGCTCTGACAACACCGGTCCAAGAACCTCGGGGATGACATCGCCCGCCTTCCGGACGATGACGGTGTCGCCGGGTCGGACGTCTTTCAACTGCACCTGGTCGTCATTGTGCAGCGTCGCCATTTGAACAGTCGATCCGCCGACAAACACCGGCTCTAAGACCGCGAACGGCGTGGCTTTGCCGGTCCGCCCGATCGAAACCTGAATTTCCTTGAGCGTCGTGGTGCGTTCCTCCGGAGGGAACTTGTACGCAATGGCCCACCGGGGCGCTTTGGCGGTGGAACCCAACGCCCGCTGACGACTCAGGGTGTCAACCTTGACCACCGCTCCGTCGATTTCGTAGTCGAGGTCGTGGCGGTGCTCCAGCCAGTTGTCGGTAAACGCAACGACCTGGTCAATAGTTGAGACCCGTCGCCGTTCCGGGTTGACGGGAAGTCCAAGCTCGGCCAGCCAATCCAAGGCGTCGCCGTGTCCACCGAGGGTGGGACCCCCCTCGACCAAGCCGAGCTGGTAGGACCAAAAATGCAGGTTGCGCCCGGCGGTGACCGACGGGTCCTTTTGTCGAAGGCTTCCGGCCGCCGTGTTCCGTGGGTTGACGTAGCGGGGTAAACCGGCAGCTTCCATCTCGACGTTTAAAGCATCGAACACGCCGACCGGCATGTACACCTCGCCCCGCACCTCCACCACGGCGGGGGCGTTCTTCAGCTTGTTTGGGATGACGGAAATTCCGGCCACGTTGGCGGTGATATCTTCGCCCACCCGGCCGTTTCCTCGGGTGGCGGCCTGCACCATCTCGCCGTTCTCGTAGCGAATTGAGCAGGCGACCCCGTCTATCTTGAGTTCGCAGACGTAGCCGACCGGGGCGGCCTCGGAGGCCAGGTCCAGTCCGTTGGCCACCCGAGTCGCCCAGGCCTCCAACTCTTCGCGGTTGAAAGCATTGTCGAGGCTCATCATCGGCACCGTGTGGGTGACCGGAGCGAACGCCGTCGACACCGCCCCTCCAACCGCCTGGGTGGGTGAGTCCGCGGTGGCCAACCCGGGATGAGCGGCCTCTAACTCCTGCAGCCGACGCACTATCATGTCGTACTCGACGTCGGGGATCTCCGGGGCGTCCATCGTGTGATAGCGCTCGTTGTGATAGTTAATCGACGAACGCAACTCGTCGATCTCGGCTGCAACCGAGGAATCAGAGGGCGATCCGGAGGACTTCGAGCCTGCCATAACACGATCTTACCGGTCCGCTGTGACCCCCAACCGAGGTGCAGTCAAGGTGTCGACGGTCGTCGGGTCCGGTGATTCCTCGGCGGTCCTACACTACGACTATGAGCGTGGCCGAAAGCGTGGAGAACCGTCTCGGTGGACGGGCAATCGGGCCGTGGGAACTGTGGCTGATTCGCCTGTTGTGGCTGGCGCTCCCACTCGTTGTGGGCCCAACTCTCGGCCAAGTACTCGACGGTGCAACTCAATCAACGGCCACCATCATCGAAATCGCAGCATGGGGTTTTTGGTTCGCCGGATTGTTGGCCGCCCTGGTTCCCCATCCGGTGAGCCTTACCGCTCTTCGTGTCCTGGCTCCGGCAGTAGCCGGTGCAGCCGTTTTGTCGCTCTTGGCGTCCACCCGGTCGACGTCGGTGGCCGTGAGCGTGATCTACGGACTGGTTCTTACTATTTTGGTCTTGTTGCCGTCGATCGGTGACGCCATGGTCAACGGGTCGGCCTACGGCTCGGAGCGACGCATGGCGCTACGAACCCCTGGCCCCACGTTGTTTGGGCCGCTACAGCTTGCTTGGCTGGCCATCTTCGGCGGCTTGATCGGTTGGGCCATCGCCCTGTTGGCCGATCAACCAGTACTTGCCGCCGGTCTGGCCGTTGTCGGAGCCGGTCTGGCCTGGCTTGGATGGCGGGTCCTTCATCAGTTGGCTCGCCGGTGGGTGGTTTTCGTTCCCGCCGGTTTTGTTCTCCACGACCTGATGCAGTTGCGAGATCCGGTGCTCATTCCTCGAACATCGGTTTCGTCACTCGGCCCGTCACCGATCGAGGAACAAGACGACCTTCTCGACCTGTCCGCTGGGTCGCTCGGTTTGGCCCTTGAGGTGGAGACCCGGCACCCCATCGGCTTCGACCACCGGCAAGGCGGGGACATCGCCACCGTGGACACCGCCAATATTCGATTCACTCCCACCCTTCCCGGCGGGGTACTGACCGAAGCCAGAATCCGTGGACTACGAATCGGTGAGCCAGATCGTGAAGCGGCGACCGCCGACGGCGACGGCTAATCACTTCCCAATCAACGGTTGAACGGAGGCGTCGTCCGGGGCAGATTCCGGCTTCACCGGAAGCCCCACCACCACTGTGCGTAGACTGGAAGGGTGAACACACTACACGACCTACTCGCCGACCGGTCCTACCTTGTTCTCGATGGTGCGACCGGCACTGAACTCTTCCGCCGCGGTCTCGAATCCGGCAACCCGCCCGAGGAGTGGAACGTCGACCGACCAGAGGTAATTGCCGGTGCCTACGACGCCTACGTATCGGTTGGCGCCGATCTCTTTCTGACCAACACCTTCGGCGGCACCCGCTATCGCCTCGCCCTGCACAAGCTGGATGAACGGGTTCACGAGTTGAACGCCGCCGCCGCACGAATCGGCCGACAGGTCGCCGAGGCCGTCGGAGCGGATTCGGGCCGCACCGTTCTAGTCGCCGGATCCATGGGACCAACCGGTGAGCTATTGGAGCCAATGGGTTCGATGAGCCAGTCAGCGTGTCAGGCCGCGTTCGCCGAACAAGCCGAAGGGCTGGTAGCGGGCGGAGCCGACGTGTTATGGGTCGAAACAATCTCATCTCTCGACGAGGGCGCCGCCGCTGTTGCCGGGGCCCGCTCCGTGAGTGATCTACCAGTATGTGTGACGTTCAGTTTCGACACCGCAGGGCGAACCATGATGGGTGTGACCGGCCAACAAGTGGCCGAGTTCGGGGTTGAACACAACTTGGCGGCGGTGGGAGCCAACTGTGGCAACAATCTTGCCGACACCGAAGCAGCCCTGATCCAAATGCGCTCCGTGGACGAGCACATCCCGCTGATCAGCAAGGGCAACGCCGGCATTCCCGCCTGGAAAGGCACCGAACTGCACTACGACGGTACGCCTGAAGTAATGGCGGCCTACGCCGCCCGGGCCCGAGACGCCGGGGCGTCCCTCATCGGCGCCTGCTGCGGAAGCACTCCCGAACACATCGCTCTCATGCGCCAAGTGCTTGATGGGGATGTTCCGATCCCCGAGGTGGTTGAGGTTCCGGCCACTACCACGCTGGTCGCACGAGATGAACCGGCCGGAGAGCGACGTCGCCGCCGACGCCGCCGAAGCTAGGGCAAAAAGATGAAGGAGCCCGACGTCCTAGCTAGCCGGGC
>CALJMD010000445.1 GCA_937981915.1 uncultured Acidimicrobiales bacterium | reverse complement strand
ACAAGCTTATTGGCGGCCCTGGCCCGGCCGAAGCTGGCCTCGGTGAGATGCTCGTCGGTCCCCGCGATCTGCAAGTTCTCATAGGTGATTCGGTAACGGTCCTGCCAGCCGGCATCAAATCGCGCACTGGCCAGGAACGTGGCCCAGAAGTCGTACGGGTAGACACAGGCCGTCACGTCGATACCAGACGCCCTGGCCTGATTGACAATCGACACCGCGTCGGGCATAACAAACGTCCCACCGGTGCTGGTCAGGTGCTGCACGTGTATCGACGCGTCGTGTCGTTGCGCAATGCTCATCACCTCGGCCAACGACTCCAGGCTGGTCCCGGGCGGATCGGGATCGCTGAAGCGCAAATGAAAGTAGCTGACGTGCCCATATTCGGCGGTGACCGCCACCAAACGCTCCACCTCGTCATTGGACGTGCCGGGGGCGTACTCCAATGAAAACGCCGCGCCGGCGAACCCGCCCTCCAACCCTTCTCGTAGGAGGCGCTCAAGGCTGTCGGCCTGCGACCCGCTGAGGCGCTGCTCGATACCGATCCCCATCTCATAGCCACGGAAGTAGTGATGGTGGAAGGCGCCGCCGAAATGAACGGGGCTTCGTTCGCTGTAACGGTCGAAGAAGCCATCAGCGTAGGTTGATACGCCGTGCATGGCCAGGTTGGTGGTGACGCCGTCAGCCAACTTCAGCCAGGCTCCGAAGTCGTTGGGTTCATACGACAACAGATCGATGAACCCCGGGGCCACGATCCGGTCTCGGGCGTCGATGAAGGTTCGACCTCGCAACGGTCCGTCTGATATCGAGGTGATCCGGCCGTCATCAATGCCAACGTTGACCAGGGCGTCGAATCCGGTCTCGGGGTCGATAATCCGGCCGTTGCGGATGACGACGTCGTAACGGTGTCCTACCGGAGGTTCTGGGCCAGCTTCCGGCAGTGCCGGTACCTCCAGAAGCGCCCCGTCGGGCAACATCGAGGTTGTGGTCTCAAACACCGGCCCATCGGTTGTCGATGTTGTCGGCTGCCGCGAACCGGCCGCCGGCGACACAGGGTCCGGGCGTTGTGCGGTGGCGGCCGAACCACCAACGGAGGGACCTCGCGACGCCCAGGCGCTTGCCACTACCGCTAGGCCGGCGGCCGCACCGCCTCCAGCCAGCAGTCGACGACGGCTAACCGGGCGCGCCAAACCAGGGTTTCGCTGGGGTTGACTGTCGGCGGGGTTGCGGCGGGCTTCGTCCATTCCAGACAACTAGGTGGACCACAAAAGCTCCGCCCACGCTAGCGCCAAAGAAGCGCCATGGCGTGAACGGCTACCGGAGGCAAACGGTTCGGCTATCCGAGGTGCGAGGGCGTTCTCAAACTAGGGTTCAGGGGGTGGAGGCGAATCTGCCATCGCTGTACAGGCTTGGAATCGTCGGAGCAGGTCAAATCGCTCGTATGACGCACCAGGCCGCCGTGCGGCTCGGTATCACACCGAAGCTCTTTGCCGAGCGGCTCGACGATTCGGCTGCGCTGGCCGCCCCCGGTGTGGTGTTCAGTCACCCCGACGCCCTGGCCGCTTTTGTAGCCGACTGCGAGGTCGTTACCTTCGAACATGAACGGCTCGATGTCGGACTTCTTCAAGCGCTCGAACAAAACGGGGCGCTACTGCGGCCGGGCCTAGGCACGATCAGACCGGCGTTCGACAAGCTGCATCAGCGCCGCCTGTTGAAGAATCGTGGCTTCAACGTCCCCTCCTTCACCGAGGTGGTCGGCCCGGACGACGTGATGGACTTCGCATCGCGTCACGGCTACCCGATCATGTTGAAGACGGTGAGGGCGGCGCCGCCAGGGCAGCCGGGTACGTGGCGGGTTGAGGACCACCACGAAGCCATGAAGGTGTTGGCTCAGTTCGGGGACCTCGCCCTGATGGCCGAGTCCTTTCAAGACATTGTCAAAGAACTCGTCGTCCTCGTAGCTCGTCGGCCGGGTGGTCATCTTCGCTGCTACCCCGTTTCCGAAGTCACCTATGACGCCGGTATCTGTACCGAGATCCGGTCTCCGGCCGATGTCGGGCAACGGTTGGCGGCCGATGCCAGAGAAATCGCCAGCCGAATCGCCAACGAAATCGAAGCGGTCGGTGTTTTGGCAGTCGAGATGTTTCTCACCACCGAAGGCTTGGTCGTCAATGAACTGGCCGCTCGCCCTCACAATGCCGGGCACTTCACCATCGAAGGATGCCCGACCTCGCAGTTCGAGAATCATGTTCGCGCCGTTCTTGATCTCCCGTTGGGACCAACCTGGGCTATTCACAAGGCCGCGGTGACCGTCAACGTGTACGGCACCCGCGACGATGTCGACCCTTCCCAGCATTTGGCGGAGGCGTTGGCGGTTGAAGGGGCACAAGTCCACCTGTACGGCAAAATGCCTCGCCCGGGTCGAAAGCTGGGCCATGTCACCGCGTTCGGCGAGGACATACCGGAGGCTCGCTTGATCGCCACTCGGGCCGAAGCTGCCCTCCAGGGCCGTCGGCCCGTGTGACGTTTGGGATGAGCCCGCCCACTAGTATGGCGCTCCATGGCCTCTCCATCGGATAGCCCCAACGGCGTGACCGTCGTCCAACACCCGCTGGTCTCTCACAAGATCACCATGCTTCGGGACGAGACCACCAACTCAGCCGCCTTTCGGTCGCTGTGCCAGGAGATCACGTTGCTGACCGCCTACGAGGCACTCAGACATCTCCCGACCGAGCTCGTCCCGGTACGCACGCCGGTGGCGGAGACCCGGTCACCGATGTTGACCGGCTTGGCGCCGGCCGTGGTCGGTATTCTGCGAGCCGGCCTGGTGATGGTGGAAGCCATCTTGACTCTGGTCCCGCATGGGCGAGTCGGCCATCTCGGGTTGTATCGAGACCCTGACACCCATCAACCAGTCGAGTACTACCGAAAGTTCCCTGAACAGATTGATCAGCGGGATGTCATCCTCGTCGACCCGATGCTGGCCACCGGTGGCTCGGCGACTCACGCCCTGGACATTCTCACCGAGGCTGGCTGCTCCAACATCAAGATGCTCTCGATTATCGGCTGCCCTGAGGGCGTGGCCGCTATTCACGCCAAACATCCGAATGTTCACATCACGTTGGCCGCGTTGGACGAGAGGCTAAACGACAAGGCCTACATCGTGCCGGGACTTGGCGATGCCGGTGACCGGATCTACGGAACGAAATAGTCGACTCCGGCTATGAATTCCCGTCCACTCGATGGCGTGCTCGTCGTCGCCGTCGAACAGGCCCTCGCTGCTCCCCTATGCTCATCCCGCCTGGCCGATGCCGGCGCCCGGGTGATAAAGGTCGAACGAGCTGAAGGCGACTTTGCCAGAGGCTACGACCAGGCGGCCGGTGGCGACAGCAGCTACTTTGCTTGGGCCAACCACGGTAAAGAGTCGCTTGTCCTCGACTTCAAAACCAAGTCCGACGCCGAGCTTCTTCACCGAATTATCGACCAGGCCGATGTGCTCATCCAAAACCTGGCACCGGGAGCTCTGGCCAGAGCCGGATTTGCCCCCTCAGAGCTACAGGCCCGTAATGAGCGACTTATTACCTGCGACATCTCGGGCTACGGCGACGGCGACGCGGTGGCCGCCCTGAAAGCCTACGACCTCCTGGTCCAGGCCGAGAGCGGGCTGTTGGCGGTGTCGGGAGCCGATGACGCGCCGGGGCGCATCGGGGTATCGCTATGCGACATCGGCACCGGTGTCACCGCCTACGCCGCCATCTTGGAGGCACTGGTTCAACGGTCGGTGACCGGGCGTGGAAGCACACTGTCGGTCTCACTGTTTGATGTGGCCGCCGAGTGGATGACCGTGCCGCTGGTCCACGCTGAGACCGGTTCGGGCGCGCCTGCCCGAGTCGGGCTAAAGCACCCGAGCATCGCCCCCTACGGAGCGTTTCCGACTGCGGACCACCGTCAGGTCCTGATCGCTGTTCAGAACGAACGGGAATGGGTACGGCTTTGCGGTCAGGCACTCGGTCGACCCGATTTGGCTGATGACGCGCGCTTCGGCAGCAACGTCAGCCGGGTGCAACACCGAGCCGAACTAGAAGAGGAGCTGGGGTCTATCACGTCCACGATGACGGCAGCCGAGCTCCGCCAGCGGCTCCTGGCGGCCTCCGTGGCGTTCGGTGCTCTCAACTCCGTTGACGATCTGAGCAAACATCCGGCCCTACGTAGGCGGTCTGTCACCAGCAGCGAGGGAACCGACTTGTCGCTTCCCGCTCATCCCGTTGTCGGCGACCGCACTGCAGAATCGCGCGCTGTTCCGGCCTTGGGTGCACACTCCGAGTCCATCCGTGCCGAGTTCACTCCCCTGACCGGCTAGACGTCACCTCCCGGTTCAGTTCAGGCCGACGGAGTAGTCTTCGGCTATGACCTCTTCCGTCAGCAGCGGTGAACAGATCCCGTGGGACGACCTTCTGACTGCGGCCCGTGCAACCGCTCAACTGGCGTACGCCCCCTACTCGAAGTTTCGGGTGGGCGCGGCCGCCCTGGTCGACGACGGGCGAATTATCACCGGCTGCAACGTCGAAAACGTCTCCTACGGGTTAAGCCTGTGTGCCGAATGCAGCTTGGCCTCCAACCTGATCGGCTCCGGGGGTGGCAGACTGATCGCGGTTGCCGTTGTTTCCGGCTCGGGTGAACCGTGCACGCCGTGTGGTCGCTGCCGCCAGATCCTGCTTGAGCACGGTGGACCAAACTGTTTGATCAACGGTGACGGCCAGCCAACCGCCCTCGGTGATCTTCTACCCGGCGGCTTCGATTCTCAACGACTGGCTGAAGGTTGATCGATTAGGTGTGCGGGGCGGAGTCGAATCCGGCCAGCATGTCGGGCAGGTCGGCCAACTTCTCGATGGTCCACCAACCCTCACTCTGTTGCGGCTCAGCAACCTCTTCGTGCCCCCACAGGTGTTCGTGAGGCACGTGAATTCCACGCCCTCCCATCTCGACCACCGGTAAGACGTCGGACCGCATCGAGTTGCCGACCATTACGAAGTTGTCCGGTCGGACACCCCCGCAGCGACCCAAGACGTTCCGGTACTGGTCAGGCGTCTTTTCGGTGAGAATCTCGACCCGGTCGAAGTGATCGGCCAGGCCCGATTCGGCCACCTTGGACTCCTGATGAAACAAGTCACCTTTGGTGATCAGCACCGTCTGATATTGGGCTGACACTTCGAGTACCACTTGGCGCGCCCCTGGGAGCAGGTCAACCGGATGACGCATCATTTCCTTGCCCCACAGGATGATCTGGGAAATCGCCGCCTGAGGGATGGTGTTGTCGCTCAACTCCAGAGCGGTCTCGATCATCGACAGCGTAAAACCCTTGACTCCGTAGCCGAACACTTCCAGGTTCTGTCGTTCACGGTCCAGCAGGTGGGCTGCGGTATCGCCCGGTTCGCTCCACGGACGTACCAACGCCTGGAACCGCTCCTCGGTCACCACGAAGTGTGACTCCGAGTGCCAAAGTGTGTCGTCGGCGTCAAAGCCGACAAGGGTGACGGTCATAGGGCATCCAACAATAGACGATCGGGTACGGGCTCGTTGACACCACAGGCGGCTCGGCCGCAAGCTCTGTTCATGTTCCAGTGTCGGCCGGAGCGTCGAAACCATAAGCTGGGACATGGCCGCCAACAGTTCCACCACCCCGGACAACACCACCAACCCCCGGCTCACTCCAAACGAGACATCCGACGCCGAGTCACGCCTCGGCCCCGAGGCCGTCGATCGAATCCGTCGGGCTCCGAAGGTCCTGCTCCACGATCATCTCGACGGAAGTATGCGGGCACAAACCGTTGTTGAGTTGGCAGCCGAGCACGGTTACGCCAACCTCCCGACGACCGACACCGACGAACTGGCCCGCTGGTTCACCCGAGGTGCTGATCGACGGAACCTTGAGTTATACCTTGAGACGTTCGCCCACACGGTGGGGGTCACCCAGACAAAGGACGGTCTGATGCGCGCCGCGGCTGAAGCGGCGGAAGATCTGGCCGCTGACGGCGTTGTCTACGCCGAGATTCGCTTCGCCCCCGAACAGCACACTGAAGAAGGCCTGACGCTCGACGAAGTGGTCGAGTCGGTCCTGGAAGGATTCAGGATCGGATCGTCCGGGCGACCGATCACCATCGGCACGCTGTGCACGGCAATGCGCACCGCCGCCCGATCCTACGAAATCGCCGAACTGGCATTACGCCACCGCGACGCTGGAGTAGTCGGCTTTGACATCGCCGGGGCTGAGGCCGGTCACCCACCCAGTCGCCACCTTGATGCCTTCCAGCTGATCATGCGCGAAGCATTCCACATCACGATCCACGCCGGTGAAGCGTTCGGTCTTCCGTCGATCGCCGAGGCGTTGAACTACTGCGGAGCCGAACGGCTAGGCCACGGTGTACGCATCGTTGATGACATCACAATCCGGGACGACGGTTCTGCCGACCTTGGACGACTGGCCGCCTACGTTCGCGACCGCCGGATACCGCTTGAGATGTGCCCGACGTCGAACGTACACACCGGTGCCGCGTCGTCCATAGCCGACCATCCCATCGGCCTGCTGAAGGATCTCCGCTTCCGGGTAACGGTCAACACGGACAATCGCTTGATGAGCGACGTTGGCCTGTCAGACGAGTTCATCAAGCTGGTTGACGCCTTCGGCTACACGTTGGATGACATGCAATGGCTAACGATCAATGCCATGAAGAGCGCCTTCTGGCCGTTCGAACGCCGTCTCGAAATCATCAACGAGCAGATCAAGCCCGGCTACGCCCAGCTGCAGGCCGAACTGTCTGACCAGGCCTAGCCGAGACAGCTAGTTGAGACTCGGGTCCGCCGGGTAGTGAGCGAACCAGGCGAGGTCGCCACCTTGGCGGCGAAGGACGTTCGCCCAGAGATCGTTGGGGTTCGGGCTGAATAGATCGTCGATGTTCCCGTCGACAACCCACCAGTCCTCGTTGGCGATTTCGCCTTCAAGCTGCCCGGGATGCCATCCGGCGTATCCGGCGAAGATACGAACCGCTGAAACACCTTCCGCCCGCACCAGGGCAGGCTGTTCGTCCAGGTCAACGGAGTGCGCCCCCAGGACAAGGTCGCCTTCAGTTTGCTCAGGGCGCCCCAATGCGATCAGAGCGTCACTGTCGACCGGGCCTCCGGCGAAAAGCACGCCGGGGTTGGCCGCCATGTCCTCCCAATCCGGGAAGGTGTCGGCCATCGTGGTTGAGGACGGCCGATTGATTACAACGCCGAGCGCCCCCTCGGAGCCGTGCTCAAGAAGCAGCGTGATTGTCGCATTAAAAATCGGGTCGGATGCATCGGGTCGAGATATGAGGATCCGACCAGCTAGAGACATACCGAGATGCGGCACTCTCATTTCCTCCATGAAACTTCCTCACCGGGATCAGGACTGGCTATACCGCTACCCATCGGCTTGACCGGCCTGTCCTTAACACTAGATTCACGCCTTCCAGGTACTTTTCCGCTCCGCGCCTTAGGAGACTTACCCTAGCTCTTGCCCAGAACCCTGTCAGGTTGCCTAGCGGACTTTGCCAGGTCTTAAATCACAGTCGATTCTTGCCGTAGCAGCCACCTGTTTGGCCCGTCACTTTGGCAGGCGCATCGACAAACGGAGGAGTTGATCGTGACGCAGCGCACGTGACAGCGCGAGATAGACGGTGAGAACATAGAATTAGCGGTATGGGAGTTCTTCCAAAGGCCAATGACGCATGCTGGTGTGGCAGCGGGAAGAAATTCAAACGTTGCCACAAGAACGCCGCCGACCCGATTCGCGCCGGACGCATTTCGCCCCTTCGCCCAGTACCCGACTCAATCGCCAAGCCCACATGGGCTGACGGCGGAACGGTGGAACGTTGGGACGAACCGAGGGTCAAGTCACCCGACATCATCGAGCGGATGCGACGGACGGGCCGCGAAGCCGCCGACGTTCTGGCCTACCTCGGCACCTTGTGCACCCCCGGTGTCACCACCGACGAGATCGACGCCGCCTGCCATAACGCGGCAATCGAGCGGGGCAGCTACCCCAGTCCGCTGGAATATCCGGGAATGATAGACCCGTTCCCCAAGTCGGTTTGTAGCTCCGTGAACGAGGTCATCTGCCATGGCATCCCCGACGACAGAGCCCTGCTCGACGGCGACATCATCAACCTTGACGTCACGTTGTTTAAAGAAGGGGTCCACGGCGACACCAACGCCACCTTCTTCGTCGGCGAGGTGGATGACATCTCCCGCAAGCTCACTCAGGTCACTCGAGAATGCCTGGAGCTCGGCATCGCCGCCGCCCGCCCTGGCCGACCAATCAACGAAATCGGCCGTGCCATTCAGACCCACGCCGAGAACCACGGCTTCGGCGTTGTTCGAGACTTCGTCGGGCACGGCATCGGCGAGCAGTTCCACACCGACCTGCAGATCTGCCACTACTACCACCCCCGCCAGACCGATGTCATCGAGCCGGGAATGACCTTCACAATTGAGCCGATGATCACGGCCGGTTCGTACAAGATCAATCTGTGGGACGACGGGTGGACCGCAACCACCGCGGATCGCAGCCGCACCGCTCAGTTCGAACACACCATTGTGATCACCGACGATGCACCGGAGATTCTGACCACTCCGTCAGACACCTCAATCCACCCGTACTGGAGCCTCGCCGCAACGGTCTAAGGGCAACGGTCGCCGTCGGCTACCCCCACAATCCAATCAGGCGGGTAGCCAACGCAATCACGACAACAATCAGGACCGGGCGAATCAGGCGCTCGCCTCCGTCGACGGCGACGTTAGCCCCGACGTAGCCGCCCGCCCCCATACCAACGCTGAGAATGAGTGCAGGCACCCAGCGGACCTGATCGTTGATCAAAAAGACCGGAATGGCCACCAGAGTGATGGCCAAGATGAGAACCGTCTTGATTGCATTAGCGGTCACCAGGTCAAATCCGGCTCGAGCCAGCATCAACAACATCAACAGGCCGACACCGGCCTGCACGGCACCGCCGTAGGCGCCAACCAACACGAAGGCCAATGATGTCGCCCACCACGGCCACTGCCGCCGAACCCGGCTGGGGTCGGGCTTGCGGATTGTCAGGTAGAGCAACGGGAACATGAGCAGACCGAACAGTCGACGGAAAAGCTCGTCGGGAATCTGCGACGCCGCCACCGCGCCGATCAAGGCTCCCGCCATCACCGGGACCAGCACCTTGACGGTCGCCGCCCGGTCCCCGGCGTCACGTCGGGCGAATCCGTAGGCCCCCGTGATGTTCTGGATCAGGACCGCTATCCGGTTCGATCCGTTGGCCGCCGTCGGCTCTACACCGCCGACGATAAGGAGCGGGACGGTGAGCATA
>CALJMD010000444.1 GCA_937981915.1 uncultured Acidimicrobiales bacterium | reverse complement strand
TTGCAGTTCTCGAACCACGGGGCCTTCGTCGCCTCGCTGGGCGATGGTCTCCTCAGCCTGGGTGGGGGCGGCCGAGGCAGCCGGCGCGGCAATCGAAAACGGCGCAGGCGTTGGCGCCTCGGTCACGGGCGAAATGACCGTAGGGGTAAGCGAGAAGGCGAAAGCGACTCCCGCCATCGGGATTATTGCCATGACTCCGCTCCATGACTGGCCAGCCGTCAGCTCTGTCCAAGCCGACCGCCGATCGGGTACGCCCACCCGCTTGTATCTGATTGTTTCACATAACCGCTCTATCTACCATTCCCGCTATCTGCCATTCCTGCTGTCCACTGTGAAATCGGTGGCTCACCGGGATCGCTCTGGCAGTACTATTCGGCCCATGACGTCATTTGGTCGCCCCATGTTGTCGGAGTGGTATCTCGACCCCGACTACGCCTACTTGAATCACGGCACAGTGGGGGCAACTCCCCGTCGGGTGCTTGCCCGGCAGCGAGCCATCATCGAGGAGATCGAACGGCACCCGGCTGACTTCATGCTGCGCCGTCTGGCCAACCCGATGGCAATGGACTGGTCAGGCGAACCGCCCCTACTCCGACAGGCCGCCATGTCGGTGGCCGACTACATCGGCGCGGTTGACGCGGACGGCAGCGCCGACGGGTTGGCGCTGGTCGACAACATCACTACCGGGGCCAACGCGGTGCTGGGTTCGCTGGCCATCGAGCCCGGCGACACCTTGGCGGTCACCAACCACGGATACGGCGGGGTAACCAACGCTGTACACCGGGTGGCCGAACTGGCCGGGGCGTCGGTCCAGACCGTCACGTTGCCGTCGGCCGGTGCGCCCATTGGTGACTTCGTCGACGAATTCAAACGCCAAGTGCAGCCGGGCCTACGGCTGATGGTGATGGATCACATCACCTCATTTTCGGCCCTGGTCATGCCTATCGCCGAAATGGTTGAACACTGCCGGGCCGTCGACGTGCCGATCCTGGTGGATGGTGCCCACGTTCCCGCTCAACTCCCGCTGGACGTGAACGAACTGGGAGCCGACTGGTACACCGCCAACCTCCACAAGTGGGCGTGGACACCGCGAAGCTCCGGCTTCTTGTGGGTGGCCCCTCAACACCGCCAGGCCATTCACTCGCCGATTGTTTCGTGGGGTCTCGGGAACGGACTGGCCGCCGAATTCGACCTCCCGGGCACCCGTGACCCATCCGGTTTCCTCGCCATCCCGGAGGCCTTGGCCTTCCGCTGCGAACTGGGTGAGGATGCGATTCGTGCCTACAACCATGATCTGGCCTGGGCGTCCGGCCAACAGTTGAGTGCGGCCTGGGACACCACGTTCACCACACCACGTGAAATGGTCGGCTCTATGCTGGTGGTCCGGCTGCCCCAGTCGTTGGGGTCGTCCACCGATGATGCCGAACGGGTTCGCCGCCACCTGTACGACGAGGCACGTATTGAGGTGCCGATCTTCTCACCCGAAACCGAAAGCGGGGCGTCGGCATCGGCCGACAGCCTCTCCGTCCGGCTGTCCACCCAGATCTACAACGACGCCTCCGACATCGACCGACTGGAACAAGCGGTACGTGACCTGGTGACGGAGCGATCTAGGTGACCGGAAGCAAACACGAACCTCAAGTAGCCCTAGTAACCGGCGCCTCCAGTGGAATCGGGGCGGCGACCGCCACCCGACTTCGAGCCGCCGGGTACACGGTTCATGCGTTGGCTCGACGAGCCGACCGACTCGAGGCACTGGCCTCGAACACCGGTTGCGTGCCCCATGTGCTCGATGTCCGAGAGCACCAACAACTTGTGGAGTTGGCCGAGTCGATCGGCCCGGTCGACGTGCTGGTTAACAACGCCGGCCTGGCCAGGATGGACGCCCGTCTGGCTGACACCCCGATTGAAGATTTGGTCACCACCGTCGACACCAACGTGACGGCGGCGATGGTGGCGGCCCGGGCCGTTCTGCCGGCAATGATCGAACGCAAGCGAGGCCACATCGTCAACATTGGTTCAATGGCCGGTCTCTATCCCGTTGCTGCCGCGTCCTACGGGGCTTCAAAAGGGGCGGTGCATCTGCTGTCGCTCAACCTGCGGTTGGAGCTGACGGGCACCGGCGTTCGGGTGACCGAAATCAACCCCGGACGAGTCTCAACCGAGTTCTACGATGTGGCGGTCACCGACCCGGAGCGGCGCTCGACGCTGAAAGACTCAGGGGTTGACGAGGTCACCGCCGACGAGGTGGCCGACGCCATCATGTACGCCGTTTCGGTCCCCCGGCACGTAAACATCAACCGGATCGAGCTGCAACCAACCGAACAAACCTACGGTGGCAGCCAATTCGACCAAGTCGATTGGAGCGACCAGTGACCGGACCAGTGACCGAACGAGCCCGCTTCGCCAACCGGACCGTGATCGTCACCGGCGGAGCTTCCGGCATGGGCGCAGCCACCGTGCATGAATTTGCTGCCGAAGGCGCAAACGTGGTGATTGTCGACCTGAACGCTAACGGCGCCGACGCCGTCGCCGATCGGTGCGCCCCGCTCGGTAGCAGGCCGACGGTTCTTGCCGGAGACATCAGCGACTCAGCGTTCTGCGACACAGTCGTCGATACGGTCGTGAGCCTTCACGGCGGAATCGACGTGTTGGTCAACGCTGCAGGCACCATCCACCGGGCCGACTCACTTGGCACGGACGATGATGATTGGCGCCGGGTGATGGGGGTCAACATCGACGGCATGTTCTATCTCTGCCGTGCCGCGCTGCGGCACATGACGACGGCCGGTAGTGGCGCAATCGTCAACTTCGGCTCAATCTGGGGCGGAGTGGGTTCGGCCGGTGCCACCGCCTACTGCGTCTCGAAAGGGGCCGTGCACCAGTTAACCAAAGCGTTGGCCTTGGACCACGTCGAACTGGGGGTACGGGTCAATGCCGTGGCCCCCGGTGAAGTCAACACCCCGATGTTGTCCTCTCAACGTGAACATCCTCCGACAGCGGAAGATCTTCAGGCCCTGGCCGACGCCACAATTCCCATGAAACGACTGGCCGAGCCGTCGGAGATCGCCAAGGTCGTCGTGTTTCTGGCATCCGATGACGCCAGCTACATCACCGG
>CALJMD010000443.1 GCA_937981915.1 uncultured Acidimicrobiales bacterium | reverse complement strand
CACGTCTGCTCGGCTGGATCGGCGAACTCCAGCGTCAGCAGAACCGGTTCGACGGTTCGCCGCGTCGGGCCGACCTGATGCGGTCCGTTCTCAAAACTCTTCTGCTGGTCATTGAAGTTGAGCTCGAGGGTGATGCGTCGTCGGCTGGCAGGCTGCCGCCGCCCTACGTGCAGTTGCGCGAGCAGCTGGAACGTGACGTGGACAATCGACCGTCGGCGGCCGAATTGGCCAGGCGAATCGGCTACAGCCGTCGAACGTTGGATCGGGCCTGTCAGCAAGTCTCGGGTCAGACCACCAAGCAAGTGATTGATGAACGCATCGCCTTGGAAGTGCGTCGGCATCTGGCCGACACCTCACGCTCGTTGACCCAGGTGCGAGCCGACCTCGGCTATCCGGACTCTTCGAACTTCGCCCGGTTTGTGGTTCGACACCTCGGGCAGACGCCGACCGAGTTTCGCAATCAGTTGCGCTCCGGCTGACGCCGATTGATCGCAACGACGTGCTTGGTATTGGTCAGTGGGTCAGTGGGTGCCGTGAAGACCGACGAATTGGGAAGTGATCTTCTCAATGAGGTCGTCGTCGATCGGCTCACACATCACGAGGTGTTGATGCACGAGCGGTCCTGCCAGGAGCGTGGCCGAGACGGCGCAGTCGAGACGGTCTGGGAGGTCGCCACGCTCGCGGGCTTCCTCGAGTACCTGGGCCGTCGGCTGAATCAGTGCTTCGACGAAACGGCGCTGGGTGGGAACAAAGGCCTCGTCGCGTGACGTGAAGTCAATAAGCGCGGCGAAGATGGGTCGCACTTTCCGTGTCTCTAACCGGGTTCGCAGGCCGGTGAGAGCTCCGCTGAGATCCGCTTCGAGGTTGCCACTTGAGGGTGTGTCGTAGTGAGGGTTGACCATGCAGTTGATGGTGTCCATCACCAGGCTGGCCTGGTCGGGCCAGTGCCGGTAGATGGTGGTCCGGGCCACTCCGGTCTCAGCGGCGACCCGGGTTGCGGTGACATCGTTGGCCCCGTTTTTCAACAGCAGTTCGCCCGCCGCGTCGAGGATCACCTGGCGGACCCGTGTCGTGCGCGGGTTCTCTTTCTCGTCGTTCTGCATGTTTTCGTTCATCGGCCAGTTGCCACGATGGAATACGTGTTGTATCTTAAGCTACACATTGTTGCATGAGGGTTGCCACGGAGGTTGCTGTGAAGGTTGTGGCAGTTGTCAGAGTGTTTGATGCCGTCATGTTACTTGCCATTAACGCTGTCGCTAGCACCGGCCGGTCGGCCATGAAACCTCGTCACCGTGAAGAGCAGGAGCCGTCAAACCCCCGACGGTTTCAGCTGACGCTTCCGCTCGCCGTCCTGATCTTTATCGGGGCGGCGTGCGGTGGTGACCAATCGGACAACGCCGATGATTCCGCCGACGCTGCTGCAGGACAAACCGAAACGACCGAGGCGATCAACACCTCGAACGAGACATCAACCGGCGACACCTCGGTCACTGTATGCAGCCAGGAGGAAACTGAAATGGCGAACAACCTCGACGTACTGCCGGTTCGACCCGGACAACGAGAAGAAACCACCGGAAGCGTTCCCCACATCCAACTCACCGCCGAGCCGGTGCCGGAGGTCGACGCCGAACTTCGTCGACGTGCGTACTTGTTGCCTGGCATGGTCGACCGGGAATCCCGGCTGTCCCTGCCTGGAGCTCGCAGCCTGTCACTTTCTGACGACGTCGATGCGGCCCGGCCCGAGATCCTCCAAGCCGGGCGCGAGTTCGGTCACATTCACCCTGACGGCAGCATGCACCTGTGGCTGCCGGTCGATCGGGCCGCTGAGGTTGATGAGGCGAAATGGGGCGAGTATCACCCATGGGTCAACGAAGACGGCTTTTGGGACGGTGTCGTCATGGTCTACACGCCGGAATCGCCAGACGAGTTGGAAGTGGTAATGCGGCTCGTGGCGGACGCCTACAGCTTCGTTACCGGCGCTGATGTTGACCTCAGCACAACCTGCTAACAAGGTTCCGCTCACCCGTCGAAACGTCCTCAGCCGGTCAGTTGTCCAGTTCGGACCCCAGCATGGCAAGCCAAGACCTTGTGGCCTGACCGCAGCGGCGACGATACTCGTCGACTGAACGCTCTGTTGTCTATGGCGGTCAAAGTGACAGGAGGAGCCAGGCGGTGATTATCAAGGTGGGATTATCAAGGTGGGAATATCAAGGTGGCAAAACTTGACGCGCCCGTACCTGAGGATCTTCCGGGTATTCGGCGGCCGGGAGTGCTAGGCAGGTGAACTCTCTAGCAGACCCTCGAGTGGCGGACCTGCTGGCCCGCCTGCACGATGAAGCCGACGCTCAGCGACGCCTAATTCGCGACCGCGTGGCCTCACTGGCGGATGAAGCGCCAGGCCCAGAAGCGTGGCCGCACCACATGAAAGACTTCTACCTTCCCGTTAGCCGGGAGCAGGGGCGTTTTCTGTACCAAACCGTTCGAGCCACCGGCGCTCGGCAGGTGGTCGAATTCGGGTCATCCTTCGGCGTGTCAACCATCTATCTGGCCGCCGGTCTGCGCGACAACGGTCATGGGGTCGTCACCGGGTCAGAGGTGGTCGGAGAAAAGGCGGAGACCGCACGAACGAACTTGGCAGCCGCCGGACTCGACGGTCACGTCGAGATCCGAACCGGCGACGCCCGTACAACGCTGGCCGATCCTGGTGGTCTCGTCGACCTTCTACTCTTGGACGGCGGGCCGGGCCTGTACCTGGACATCCTCCAGCTGTTGATGCCGCGCCTGCGGGTTGGGGCGGTTGTCATAGCCGACAACATCACCGACTCGGGGGCCGAGCCTCACCCCTATGCCCGCTGGGTCCGTGATCCGGACAATGGGTTCGTGTCGAACTCGATCACCCTCAAAGGTGGAACCGAGTATTCAGTTTGGATAGGTCTGCCGTAACCGCAGGTCGGCGCCGGTCAACAGGTTGTTGACTCATCATCTGGCACGGTTCAACCCGGCAAACTACGCTGACGACGGGCGGGGAACAGTAAGGACTCAAAAATGCTGAACCACCTGCCCGCCTCGCGACGGACGTCTCGCCGCGTTCTGACCGGACTCCTTCTGGCTGTCGGCCTTGCGCTGACTGCCACCGCCGCCTCCGCCAGCGGCACCGCGGAAGAGATCGCCAACTTCTCCACCGGCGACCCGGCCACCGACCCTGGCACCGAAGGGATCGCCGTTACAGGTGACGGCACCGTCTACGTCACCGCCAACAACGCCGACGGCGGACAGGTGTGGACGCTGGCCCCCGGTGCCGACACGCCCGCCGTGTTGACCACCTTGATCCCGCCGACCGGGGGAGCCGGTTTCGGCGCGCTGGGCATCCATATTGACGGCGACGATCTGCTGGTAGCCACCCACACCTTGGCCGATCCCGAGCTCAACGGTGTGTGGCGAGTCAACATCGCCACCGGCGCCGCCGAACACATCGCCGGGACCGAAGTAATCGGCTTGCCCAACGACATCACCACCGCCGGTCCAAACATCTACGTCACCGATTCGGTCACCGGCGCGGTGTGGGTGATCGACGGCGACGACGTGCGTCCGTTCGCCCAGGACCCGCTGCTCGAAGGCGTAGGCGCTCTCGTGCCCGGAGTGCCGATTGGCGCCAACGGCATCGACAGCTTCGGTAACCGTTTGTACGTGGCCAACCTGGAAAAGGGTTTGGTGGTCGAAATCAAGATCAACGGTCGTGACGCCGGTGTAGCCAAGCTGTACGCCACGGTGGACGGAGCCCCCGACGGGCTCGAAGTCAACCACCGAGGTCAACCGCACATTGTCTCCATCTCCACCAATGCGCTGATTCGGGTTTCGCCCGACGGCAACACCACCATCATCGAAGATTCGACCGTGCTTGATGCCCCGGCCAGCGTCACCTTCGGAAAGGGGCGTGGCCACAAGACGGCCTACGTCGTGAACTTCTCGATCAGCGAGGGCTTCCCGGGCGTGCTGTTGCCGTCAGATGTCGGCCCGAGCGTCGTCGCCGTTCACCCGTAGGACATGTTGCCCCTGCGCCGGGCCTGTCAACGCACAGGCTCGGCGCGGAACGCCTCCAACCAACCAAGCTTGCGGTCGGTGTGGATGACGCTCCGGGTGTAGATCCGCGAACCCAACTGGAGCGCACCGGCCAGTGCCGCCACGGCGATGGCCAAGGCCAACACGTGTTCCCAGATGGGCAGTTCGTCACTGAGAAACCGTGCCGGCATCACAAACGGCGACACGAACGGCAGCAAAGAGACGATTCGCTCGGCAGAGCCACCAGGATTGGCGGTGACGAAGAAGCTGGCCATGTACCCGATCAGCAAGACGATGATGATCGGCGTCATCACCGATTGTGCGTCCTCCTGGCTAGGGGCAAGCGAGGCGGCCGCCGCAATCAGCACCCCGAAGAAGGCAAAGCCGAGAATGAACCACAGCAGCGCCACAAGAAGAAGCGAAGACGGGATGGTCGGGATGTCAGCGAGGTCGGCCACGTTCACCGCAACGATGGTCGTGCCGATCATGGCCACAACTTGAATCAGACCGACGAGACCGTTGGCCGCCAGCTTGCCGAGCAGAAGAGACTTGGCCGACATCGATGACAACAACAACTCCACGATGTTGTTGCCCTTCTCCTCGGTGATCGACAGCATCAGCATGCTTCCAACCAGCTGGATCGTCAGAAACAGCATCACCACCAAGGCGATGCCAACCCCGGCTTTGGCTTCGGATTCGGGATCAGGTTCCAGCTCGGTTAACGGCAGTTCGGAGGTGGCGGAGGCCACCGCCTGTTGTTGCCCGGCTTCGAAGTCCGGGCTGTTCACGAGCTCGGCCACTCTGGCCTCTTTCCAAATGAGGGCCAGAAATCCGGGCAAGGTTCCCTCGTTGGTCTTGACCACCAACTCGTCGCCGTCGACCACGCCCACCTGAACGTCGCCGGAAGTGATTGCTTCCTCCAACGCCTCTCGCGAGTCGAAGGTCTCCACCTCTACTGCACCGAAGCCGGCGTCTTCGGCCAGTTGGGGTAAGGCTTCGGCTGCGCCGGCCGGTTGATCACCGACTAGGCCCACGGTGTCGCTGTCGGTCTCCTGCATGACTTTGAAAAAGATGACGCCACCGATGATCATGGCCAACGCAAACGCGAACGTGGCCAGGAAAATGTTCGAAGTGATACGACTGAGAAACTCCCTGCGGAACACGAGAGCGGCGTCGCCCATCACGTTGGGTTGTGTGACTTCGCGAGACGTTGTGGTGTTGGTCATCCGGTCACCTCTTCGAAGACGTTGGACAGCGACGGCAGGTCGTAGGAGAACGTGGTGAGTGCGCCGGCTTCACCAGCCAGCCTCAACAGATGGGGTAACTGCTCGGGATTGTCCATGCGGACGGCTCCCGTTCGGGTCCCCGTCGCCGTGAACCCTTCGTTGGCCAACTGAGCCCACTCCGGTGTTGATTGGAACGCCAGACTTAGCACCGAATACCCCGGCGTTCGCCGGACGTCGACCACCGACCCGGTGGCCCTGATGACACCGTCGTCGACGATGACAACCTCGTCGCACAGACCCTCGACCAGGTCGAGTTGGTGGGACGAGAACAGAACCGCCCGGCCCTGGTCGGCCAGCGAGCGGAGGTACTGGTTGAGAACTCGAACGGCGCTGGGGTCCAAACCGTTGAACGGCTCATCCAGGAGGCAGAGGTCGGGTTTATGAGCCAGCGCTGTGGCCAGCTGGACTCGCTGTTGGTTGCCGTGACTCAACGCTTCGAGCTTGTCGCCGAGCCTGTCCCCGAGGCCCAACTCGTCGAGTAGCTGAGCGGCTGCATCGTCGGCGGCGCGACGATCGAGGCCTTTCAGTTGGGCGAAGTACGCCACCTGTTTGGCGATCGGCATCTTTCGATAGAGGCCACGTTGCTCAGGCATGAAACCGAATCGGGACATCGCCCCGGCGTCCACCGGACGGCCGTCCCAGGCGATCTCCCCGGCGTCGAGGTTCACTAGCCCGAAGACTGAGCGCATGGTGGTCGATTTGCCGGCCCCGTTGCGGCCAAGGAAGCCGGTGATGTATCCCGGTTTGGCGGTAAACGACACGCCGTTGAGAGCGGTCACGTCGCCGAACCTTTTGTGCAACCCATCTAGTTCCAACATGACTGCATTGTCGTCGACGCCGACTCCGGGCGCTTCCCCCTCACGGCTGAACGTTGTCCGCCGTGCGGGGGAGGAACTGTCAGCTGTTGGACAACTACTGTGTGGTTATGGCTACCGGACGCACCGACATCGTTCCTCTCCGACGGCCTCCTGCCGTGGATGTCGCCATCGCTGCTGTTCTGTTGGTGATGGGATGGGTCTTGGCTGTCGGCAACGCTCGAATCGGCGAAGAGTTGTTCGATGACTTCGAGCCCCCCGAGATGTGGTCAATTCTGCTGACAGTCGCCGTCGTGGTGGCCCCATTGACGTTCCGTCGGGTGTTTCCACTCGGATCGCTGGTTCTTGTTACCGCCGGCATCGTCTTGTCGGCCATCTACGGCGTCGTTGAGATCACGGCTACCACGGTGGCCGCCTTTGTGGCGCTGGTGTCGGCCGGGATTTACGGTCGGGAAGGTGCCCGGGATTGGGCGCGGGGTCTCTTTGCCGTCGGTCTTGGGGCCATCTTCGTCGCCGCATTCATCACCCGTAGCGGATTTGACTCGTCAACTATGTCTCCGCGACTGGCGGTGTCGGTGGCGATGGCCGAGGTTATGGTCAGCGCTTGCTACGTGGCCCTCGGTTGGTATCTCGGCGACGTCGAACGCAAACGCCGAGTAGTCGAGTCAGAACTGGAGCACCGTAACGTCGAGCTGCAGGCCGCATTGGACAAGGTAGACAGCCAAGCAGCCAATGAGGAGCGCCTCTCGATTGCTCGGGAGGTGCACGACATAGTCGGCCACACGGTGAGCTTGCTGGGTGTGCAGGCCGCCGCCGCTCGACGGCAGATCGCACATCAGCCCGAGGCCGCCGAGGCGATTCTGAAGGCAATGGAAGATCAAAGTCGAGGTGCTGTCGACGAAATTCGCAGCCTCATCACGGTGCTTCGGGCACCGGCGTCCGATAGTCGCTCAGATATGACTGTGCCGACGCCGTCGTTTGATCACCTTGACGACCTGGTCGAACAGGTTCGCTCGGCAGGGACGAACGTGGCCTACTCCCGCCAAGGTCCACGGCCAACCAACAGCGGGTTGGGTTTGTCGATCTACCGGGTGGTGCAAGAGGCACTGTCGAACGCCATCCGCCATGGTGATGGGAACGTCGAACTGGTCGTTGATTCGGATCCGTCCGAGATGAGAATCTTCGTTGCCAACGACCTAGCAAGGGAGATCGTCGATAGCAGTCGAGGTGACCATGACGGGTCAGGGTTGGCCGGCATGGAAGAGCGGGTGGGGTTGCACGGAGGTTCGTTCTCGGCCGGCCGCAACCGCGAAGGTCGATTTGCTGTCGAAGCGGTACTACCAATGGAACCGGTGATCGACCTGACCGACAGCTCGACGCCACAAAGCGACCAGGGCCTGGTTGCTCGGTGATCCGCGTCATGTTGGTCGACGACCAAGAAATGGTGCGAGCCGGCTTCCGCATGCTGCTCGACGTGGAACCCGACATCACGATCGTGGCCGAAGCCGGCGATGGGGCTGAAGCCATTCGCTTGGTCCCGGCGGCCAAACCCGATGTGATTCTGATGGACGTGCAGATGCCGCGGATGAACGGGCTCGAAGCAACAAAGGCCATCTTGGAAAGCGACACAGATTCAGGGTCCGGGCCAAAGGTTGTCATCCTCACCACGTTCGAAGAAGACGAGTACATCTTCGAAGCGCTCCAATTGGGGGCCAGTGGTTTTCTGTTGAAGAACGCACCGGCCGAAGATTTGGTTGATGCCATTCGGGTGGTGTTCGCCGGAGACGCACTACTCGATCCTGCGGTGACACGGCGGGTGATCGGCAGCTTTGCCTCCGGAGGAGCGGGCCTTCGACGGGTAGCTGACCCGCCCAGTCAGTTGGGTTCGCTGACCGACCGCGAACACGAAGTGCTGATGCTGTTGGCCCGAGGCTTGACCAACGGTGAGATCGCTGCCGAGCTCATCTTGGGTGAGGCCACGATCAAGACGTATGTGTCCAACGTGTTATCCAAGCTTCAGCTGCGTGACCGAATCCAGGCGGTGGTGTTCGCCTACGAGAACAATCTGGTCGACCGCTGAAGCAGTGTCCCATCAGCGTGGACGGGTTTAGCCTGGGTTGATGAAGCTTCTTGATGGCGTCCCTCGCCCGGCGCTACCGATTCTGCTGCTGACGTTTGTCAACGCCATCGGCGGGACGTTACTTATCCCCGTACTGCCGTTTGTCGTCCGAGACCTTGGCTACAGCGACTTCGTGTTCGCGTTGCTGATCGCCGCGTACCCGGCCGCCCAGTTCTTCGCCGCCCCGATCCTTGGAAGCCTGGCTGATCACCAGGGCCGTCGCCCAATCTTGTTGGTGTCTCAAGCTGGAACGGTGGCCAGCTGGGTTCTCTTCGGCGTGGCGTACTTTACTACGTCGTCTCCGGGCACTGCGTTGGCCTTGATCGCAGCGTCTCGCCTGGTCGACGGACTGACCGGCGGAAACGCTTCGGTGGCAGCCGCTTACCTGGCCGACGTTGTCGACGAGGAATCACGCACCCGGGTGTTCTCCATGCAAGGTGCGATTGCCGGTGTCGCCTTGTTGTTCGGCCCGGCGATGGGCTCCTACAGCGCAGCGTCATCTCTCGGCTTCCTCGGCCCGGCGTTGCTGGCGGTTGCCATCTCGGCCGGCACGCTGGCGTGGATGGCCTCGGCGTTGACCGAGTCACTTCCGCCGGAGCGTCGAACCCCGACGTTCGACGCCAACCCGCTTCACCAGTTGAACCTGATGAGCAAGGCTCGTGCGTTGACCGGGCGTGGACCGCTCATGCGATTGTTCGGTCTGCAGGGCCTGTTCACCTTTGCCTTCAGTTCGTACACCACGATCATCGCCCTGTGGTACGTCGATCGGCTGGGTGTGAGCGAGGCCAGCGTGGGTCTACTGATGTTGGCCACCGGCGTCTTCTTGATCTTCAACGAAATGGTCACCCTGCGATTTGTCGAGAAACGGTTGGGTGACATCGGCACGATGCTGGCCGGCTTGGCTATTCTGCCGTTCGCCTTGTTCCTGGTTCGTTTCCCGTCGTCTGTTCTGTTGTTCTTACCGCTGTCGTTCTTGGCCAACATTGGTCTTGCCCTGGTACTGCCAACCCTTCAATCGGTAGTCACTCAAGCGGCCGACGAACGAGAAGAGGGTCAGGTGCAGGGAATCAACACCAGTGTCTCGGCGGTCGCATCCACGTTGGCCCCGATCGTGGCCGGCGCCAGTTACGCCGCGTTCGGTGGTGGCGTTACGATCTGGCTCTCCGCCGCCGTGGCTGCGCTCGCCACGTTGTTGGCTGTGGCCAGCGCGGCGGTTATCGCCAGTGCCACCGGGGAGGAGCTACCTCACCTACCCGAACATGCTCATCGTCAGCACGGGCCCGTGTGCGCCCTGGCCAATCGAGTGAGCGGCGGACAGCGCAGTTTCTCGCTGAACATTCACGGTGAAGGGCGAGACCACCATGGTCTGCAACCGTCACCGGCTGACACGTCGACCGGATGAGAAACCCGGAGACGAACCCGGACAACAGACCCCAACAAGGGACCCCTGGAAGGTAGATAATGACTGACCTCGCCATCAACATTCGCAAGGTTCAACTGGTAACCGAGCGAGTGCACCACGCCGGTGGACCCGCTCTCGACTCACCGGTAGCCCGTGGATCTATCGCCGCTGTCGTTGCCAACCCTTACGCCGGCACCCACCAGCCGGACCTGACTCCGCTACTCGACGCGCTCGGGCCGCTGGGGCAGGAACTGGCCGCTGAGCTGCGAGACGCGCTGGTAGCCGACGACGTGTCGATCGAAGGCTATGGCAAAGGCGCAATCGTCGGTGTGAACGGTGAGTTGGAGATCGCCGCGGCCTGGCATGTTCCCGGTGGCGCCGGGCTTCGTGCCGCCCTGGGAGGGCCGAAGGCGATGGTTCCCTCGTCCAAGAAAGTGGGAGCACTCGGTTGTCAGCTTGACGTGCCCATGAACTATTTGCACGCCAGTTACGTCCGCAGCCACTACGACGTCATGCCGGTTGTGGTCGCCGACGGGCCTCGCCCCGACGAGGTGGTCTACGTTTTGGTCATGACCACCGGGCCTCGACCCGATCATCGCATTGGCGGCTTCACCGTTGACGACGTGGTTGGAGACGACGGTCTTCGATAGCCCGACAAGAGTTCAACGCAGAACGCTACGAGGAGAACGCTAGGACATGGAAACACCGGAATCGCTGAATAGGTTCGTCGAGGCATGCGTTCCGCTGGCTCCAAGTCGCGATCATGACGGGGTGGCCGCTCTCTTAGGGAAGCTCATCGCCGATCCGGAAACGTTCGCTGCCACCGTCCCGACCTTTGATGAGTGTCCGCCCTCCGACCGAGGCTGGGTTATGGGTGGCGAACACGTCTGCCACCAAAGTGACGAGCTGACTGTGATGGTTCTCGACACGCTGCCAGGCGTTCTGCAACCGCCGCACGACCACTCGATGAAAGCCATAATCGGTGTGTTCGAAGGCCAGGAGGACCAACGGTTCTACGCCAAGGTCGACGGCGGAGCCACACCCTCCTCAACTCGTTCGCTCGGAGCTGGAGAAGTCGTTGTGCTGGGCGAGCAGGCGGTGCATGCCATCAGCTCGCCGCCCGGCCGCCATGCTCGCGCCGTTCACGTGTACTTCGGCGACATCTACGAGGTAGAACGTTCGCTCTACCACCCCGAGACTCTGGAGCAGGTGCCGTACAGCGGTGACGGCTACGACGAGTTCTGCCG
>CALJMD010000442.1 GCA_937981915.1 uncultured Acidimicrobiales bacterium | reverse complement strand
ACTGGCGATGATCCAATCGGTGCACGGCGTTGAGCTCGACATCGACTCGGTCGACCTGGACAACGACCGCACCTACGAGTTGTTGCGCGAAGGCCGTTCCATTGGCGTCTTCCAGCTCGAGTCCGGACCGATGCGAGCGCTAATGCGCTCAATGGCTCCCACATCCTTTGAGGACGTGGCCGCCCTGGTGGCCTTGTATCGGCCTGGCCCGATGGCGGCCAACATGCATAATGACTACGCCGATCGAAAGAACGGTCGCCAGGAGATCTCGTACCTGCACGAGGATGCCGAGGAGATCTTGGGCAGCACGTACGGCCTCATGATCTACCAGGAAGCGGTCATGAGGATCGCTCAGAAGTTCGCCGGCTACTCGTTGGCCGACGCCGACAACCTGCGTAAAGCGTGCGGCAAGAAGATCCGCGAAATGATTGCCAAGGAGCGGGTCAAGTTCGTCGACGGCTGCGAGCAGAACGGCTACGGCGAAGCGCTTGGAACCAAGTGGTTCGACATCATCGAACCGTTTGCCGATTACGCCTTCAACAAAAGCCATTCGTACGGCTACGGCCTAGTCAGCTATCAAACGGCCTACTTGAAGGCCAACTACCCGGTTGAGTACCTGGCCTGCCTGCTGACCAGCGTCAAAAGCAATTTGGACAAGGCCGGCATCTACCTCAACGAATGCCGTCAGATGGGAATCAAGGTTCTCGTTCCTGACGTGAACCGGTCTGACGTGGACTTCACGTCGATTCCGGACCCTGAAGGAGAAGAGCTCAACGCCATCGCCTTCGGCATGTCAGCGGTTCGCAACGTCGGCGAGGCCCTCGTTGAGCTGATCATCGCTGAGAGGGCTGAGAACGGCCCGTTCAGCTCCTTCATCGATTTCTGTGAGCGGGTCGACTACCAGGTTCTCAACAAACGCACGCTGGAGTCTCTGATTAAGGCCGGTGCGTTTGATTCGCTGGGCCACGCACGCAAGGGTCTGTTGCTCGTCTTTGAAGCCATTGTCGATCAAACCGTCGCCTCCAGACGGCAACACGACATGGGCGTCATGACGCTGTTCGGTGGTTTGGACGACGATGGTCCGAGTTTCGACGACCGACCGGTCATCACCGACGCCGACTTTGAAAAGTCGCAGCGCCTGTCGTTCGAGAAAGAAATGCTCGGTTTGTATGTCTCCGATCATCCGCTGATGGGAATCGAAGACGCATTAAGGCGCAAGGCCGATGACGCCATCGCTGACTTGGCCGAGCGCGACGATGGCGAGATGGTGACCATCGGGGGAGTGGTGACCGCACTCCAAAAGAAGTGGACTAGAAACGGCGATCTCATGGCGGTCTTTGTTCTGGAGGACCTGACCGACGGCGTGGAAACAATGGTCTTCCCACGGACCTTCTCCGATTACGGCCATCTTCTGGAAGACGATCGGATCGTCGTCGCCCGCGGGCGGGTCGACAAGCGCGACGATGATCCGAAGTTGATGATTCAGTCGTTGGAAGTTTTCGAAGCAGAGCTTCTCGGATCGGCCCCACCGCTCCGACTCGATATTCGACCCGATCGCTTGACCGACAATGTCATCGACCGTCTCAAGCAGGTGCTGACCGAACATCCCGGTGATTCGCCGGTTTTCATTCATCTCAGTGAGCAGCAGGCGGTCAGGCTGGCCGATGCCTACTGCGTGGACTCATCAAACGGTCTTGTCCCGGAGTTGAGGGTGTTGCTAGGCGATGAGGCAGTAGTTCTCTGAGCCGATCGTTGACCGGGTAATTCGCCTGCCCCCGTAGTGGTCGAATTTCTCATCGTTATTGGCTCGGCCTGACGGATTCGGTAGCCATTCCCAGTGATAGGGTTTTGTTGATGCAGACAGTACGACCGGTTGGCGCAACCCGGTTTGACCCGCAGGGTCACCGAATGGGTCCCCTAGGGACACTGGCTGCTCAGTTGACCCTCGGTTTAGCGATGTTCTGGAACTTCCAGGTCATCGGCGGACTGTTCCTTCCACCCACGTTGGGTCTCATGCCGCTCCTGATGGCCATGGGAACCATTTTGTTGGCGCCCCGCTCGGTTCTTATGCAACTGCCGGTGTCGATCAGCGTGCTGGCCATCATCGGTATCTGCACGGCGTCGATCGCTTGGAGTATCGACACGGGCCCGACCAGTCTCATTCTTCGTGGTTGGATTCCTGGCGTGGTCGCAGTTGCGATCGTGGCCGGGCTGCTTCCGCAGAAGGACTTTATGCAGGCGATGCTGTGGGTCATCCGGATCGCCATCGCCGTGACGGTCATTGCGTTGGTTCTTCGCCCTGAAACGCGCGTGCACCTTGATCCTGACCCTGAGGTGGCCCCGTATCCGGGCTGGCACGGCTTCTTTCCCCATAAGAACATCATGACGCCGTTCCTTTGCGTTGGGGTGGCCACCGTCATGATCTTCGACGAGAACCCAACGTTGAAGTGGGGCACGCTGGGAATGATCGGGATTCTGATGGTCGGCTCGACGTCGGCCACAGGGCTGTCCGCCGGTGTCCTTGTCGCCGTCGGTGTCGCCTGGCTGCGCATCTATCAGAACAGTCAGCGGGAGGATTTGCGCACCAGCACCGTGTTTTTCGCCGCTTCGGTTCTCGGCTTCTTGTCGGTTGCCGTTGGAGTCGTGGCGTCACTGGCCACGATTACTACCGCCTATGGCAAGGATTTGACCTTCTCTGGTCGCACGTTCATTTGGGAAGCCAGTATCACGGCCATCGCTGAGCGACCGATTCTCGGTCATGGCATCGGGGCGTTGTTCTACTTCGAAGAAATATCGACTGAGACGGACAGGTTCTGGCGTGAAGTGGGATTCAAGAACTCTCACGCCCACAACGGACCGCTCGATCTGATGCTGCAGATCGGTGTAATTGGCATGGTCATCTACGCCGTGCTGTGGTTCGGCGTCCTGCGAAGTGGCTGGCAGGCTATACGGCCGAGGCCCGACCTGGCGGTCTGGGTGATCAGCATTCTCGTTGCTCAGCTGTTTATCGCTCTGTCGGAGAACGTCCTTCTGGGCGGCTTCCTTGGCGTTCTGATAGCGATGAAGGTCCTGCTCATCAAGCGAGAGTCGGCGTTGTTCGCACCGCCGCCCTCGGAAATAACTCGCTGGATTTAGCACCGTGAAACTTCCCTCGCCGCTACGCAAGCTTTGGCATGCCTTTGACGGGCTCGGTAAGGACACGGTTTGGACGACCGTTGAGCAGGTTGCGTTCACGGTTGCCGCTCTGGGCTCGTTCATGGTGTTGCAGCGAGCCTACGACCAAGACACTGCGGTCTACGGTTCGTTTCTGGGGATGTACGGCATCATCGGGCCGCTCGGGGCTATTACGTTCGCCGGCCCGGGGCTGGCGTTGATCCAAGAGAGGCTTCGTTACGCCGCTGATCTCGACACCCTGGCTCGAAACTTTGTCTCGATGGCGCTTATCAGCGGGGTGGTGCTCAGCGCTGTGGCCGTTGCGTTGGGCCTCTACATGGTGAACCTCACGCCGCTAGAAATCATCCTTCTCGTCTTCAGCGAGCTGTTCTTCAACTCGATGTTGTTCGTCGGCTCGATGCTGGTCCAGGCCGCCGTCGACTACGTCGCCATGATGAAAGTCCGCATCGGCACCATAGTGCTGAAGATCGTTGCCGTATTGGGCCTGTTCTTCGCCGGTCAGTTAACCATCCGTAATCTGGCCATCGCCTATGTCGTTCTGTACGGCCTCTACGCCGTGTGGCTATTGACGTACTTGCTTCCTGCGGTTGGCTACCGGATTCGTCTTGGCATTCCCGACCGTACGACAACCAGTCGCAGCGCCGCGTTTGCCCTGCCGATGGGAGCTGCCAATCTTCAGCTCAACGGTGACAAAGTGGCGCTGGAGAACTACGGATTTGTACTGCAGAACGGCGTCTACGGGGCGGCGTATCGAGTGGTCGAGTTCGGGTCTCTGCCGCTTAAGATCATCGCCCAAGCGGCCTTTCACCGCTTTCTGGGCGAAGGCGACGATTCGGACGGCTACCACTTGCGTCGCTCCGCCAATCTGACTGCATTCATGTTTCTAATCGGCTGTTTGGCGGCGGCCGCCATCTACATCTTGTTGCCAATCGTTGAGCCGTTGCTCCTCGTCGGAGACTTCGGCAATGCTCGGCGCATGGTCCCGTGGCTGCTGCTGTTTCTCCCGCTGATCGGCTTGAGCAGTACACCGATGAACGGCCTGCTGGGTTTGGGTCGAGCGCCGGAGCGGGCGATCGTCTTTACGATGGCGGCCGTCGTCGCTGTCGTCCTGTACATCGCCCTCATCCCGGGGCGAGGGTGGCAGGGCGCCGTCGTGGCGACGTTGGCCAGCGAGGCCTACCTGGCCGTGGCCAGTTGGATAGCGCTGTTTGTCTACCAACGCCAAGCCGATAGGCAGCGGGCGAGTCGGCGTCAAGCCCAGGCGGTGGGTGCATGACGAGCAATTCGATGGGTAAAACGGGTCACCGGTTTCAGAGCAAATCTTCTGTCCGTGCCGATGTGACGAAGTCCGGGCTCCGGCCCCGGCTACGATGAGGTCGAGCCTGGTATGGCATTTGAATTCGTGTGTTCTTTATCGCGCATTCCCGGTAAGGGGCGACAGTTATGACTGAGGCATGGAAGGCGCCTGTGGACAAGTCCAGCAAGATCGAGGCAGCCGTGACGGATACCTCGGTCGGCGACCTCGGCTCCGGATTGACACTGATCGACGATCTGCCACGACGTCGCCTCTTCAACCTCGATTTCATCGACTGCGCGGATATGGGTGTTGTCGCCGATGCGATCGTCAACGGACATCAGCCGCAACAGCCCGGAGCGATGCCGTACGTGGTGACACCGAACGTCGACATCGTCGTGCAGATGATGCAGCGATCGGACTCGGTTGAGACTGGGGTCCTGCTAGGCGCCCAGTATTGCCTCCCGGATGGGCAGCCAATCGTCATGGCGTCAAAACTCCTGGGGCGCCCACTTGCTACACGGCTAGCCGGGCGTCTGCTGTTCACCGAACTGTGGCCCCGGTTTATCGATGACGGTGTTCCGGTAACCGCCATTGCCTCCTCGGAGGACATCGCTGCAGGCCTGGCCGAGCAAAACCCCAAGGCCAACGTGGTCGTTGCACCCATGCTTGACCGTGATGATCAGGCAACGATCGACAAGTTGGCTCTTTCGGTTGTCGATGACGCTCAGCGCTTGGGAACAAAGTTTGTGCTGTCGGGAATTGGTTTCCCTAAAGATCTACTAATCGCCGAGGCCATCGTGCGACAGTGGCCTGATGACGGCGGTCAGATCCCGATGACTATGGGTCTCGGGGCGTCGTTCGCCTTCCACCTCGGACTTAACGACAAAGCACCGAATTGGATGGTGCGGGCTGGACTGGAGTGGTTCCACCGGTTCCTGCAGGAACCGCGGCGGCTCTTTCACCGGTACTTCATCCGCGACATCCGCTTTGTCCCATTGGTCTGGCAGGAGTGGCGGACGGCCAAGCGAAGTAAGGACGTGACGGCCAATGGCTGACGTATCAGTGGTTATGCCCGTGGGTCGGATCGACGCGTTCCTTCCTGCTCAGCTTGAAGCTCTCGGCGCACAGTCGTACGGGAAGAACTTCGAGTTGGTGCTGTCGTTGAACAGCAGCAACATCGAGCACGAGAAGGCTCTAGGGAATCTACTCAAAGACCATTCGACGTTGGACGCCATCATCGTCGACTCGTCGGATGTGCGCTCGGCGTCGCACGCCCGCAACGTTGGAGCGGACAAGGCATCGGGGTCGTTGCTGCTCTTCTGTGATGGCGACGACATCGCCGATCGCTTCTGGATGGAGCGCATGGTCGAAGCGCTCGAATACTACGACGCCGTCGGCGGCTTCTTAGATGAAGAACTTTTGGCCGTACCGGGCCAAGAGGACTGGCGTCCGCCGGCGACACCGCAAGCGCTGCCACAGTTCCTGGGTCACGATTACCTGGTCTCCGCCAACATGGGTGTGAAGCGACTTCCGTTTGAGGCGGTCGGCGGCTTTGATGTGGGGCTGACCCGAGGTGAGGACATCGCGTTCTCCTGGGCACTGCTGGATCACGGCGTGCAGCTTGGGTACTGCGGTGAAGCCATCATGTATTACCGGCATCGTCGGGGTATTCGCTCGATGATGCACCAGCACTATCTCTACGGCATCGGGTTCAGCCAGATACTTGCCCGACGGGGTCTCCCCGGAGCCGAAGAGTCATCTGAGGGCATCGGGGCGCTACGCCCGAACGGCCAATCAGTGGATCGAAAAACAGCGGCCTACTTCCTCCGCCGGGCATCTATTGCCACCGGCCGCGTGGTCGGACTGGTGTCCGAGCGCGCTCAGCGCCAAGAAGGATGAAGTTGTAGGCTAGACAGGCAGAGGTGTGGCCCATAGATGGCCGCCTGCCTGGGAAGGTACACCTAAATGGAACTCTCTTTTGTACTATCTGCGTTGCGCCGCCGACTCTGGCTGGTTGCATTGTTCGCGCTTCTCGGGTCACTTCCCGGGTTGTTGAACGATCCGCCTACCAGCACCGATTACGAGTCGGAGGCGAGGATCAACATTGTTCAGCCGACCGTCGGTGGCATCACGTTCCTACAGAGCGACCCGAACCGCTACGTGATCGGGCAGCTGAGCGTCCTCGAGTCGGCGTCGCTGGTCAACCAGGTCGCCCAGGAAAACAACCTGTCACTGACCGATGTCCGCGAGGCCGTCGCCGTCGAGCAAGATCCTGAGACCGATGTGGTCACGGTCGTTGCCACCTTCGCCCAACCTGACCTGGCCCGTTCGGTCGCTCAAAGTTACGTCGACACCTACATGGCGACGTTGGATACCGACACCGGTGACAACGACGAAGTGGTGCGCCTTGACGCAGAAATCGCTCGACTTCGTAACCAGCTAGCCAACCTGAACGAAGCGATCCAGGACAAGGCAGAACCGTTCCTCGAAATCTTCCAGGAGCGGCGCACTGCCTATCCTCCGCTCCCCCCCGGCGACCTCCTCGATCCGGCTCGCATCAGTGAGCGCAACGTGGTCGAGTCGGAGTTAACCCAGCTCATTCAGCAGCGAAATATCCTTATCTCGGAGTCACGCCTGCGGGTCAACACCGGAGTAATCCAAGATGCGACGCTGCCAACCGAGCCGGTGCCGGTAGGCGGCCAGTTCCTGTTGGCTGGTGGTCTGTTCGCTGGAGCCATGCTCGGTATCGTTGCGGCGCTGGCTTGGGCCCGATTCTCGAACAAGGTTCTGGATGTCGAAATGGCCTCCGAGATCCTAGGCGCACCGGTGGTTTCAGAGCTTCCGCACTACCGTTCACTGGCTCGCCAACCCCTGGCGGCATTCCAGGCTTTGCCCCGCTCAGCGGCTCCTGTCATCGATCAACTCTGCGTACGGGCCGAAGCCAAAGCCCGCATCAACGAACCGCTCACGGTCGCTGTCGTGGGAACGCAGCGAGGCTCGGGAACGACCACGTTGGCGTTGGCCATGGCCGAACGTTTCGCCAGCGGCGGCTCCTCGGTGGTCCTCGTGGACGGCGACGTTCGCGACCCTCGAATCACAGCGATTTTCAACGCCGCCCAAGATGGAGGCGTCCCGGCCGTTGTGCTCAACGACGGTGCGTTGATCGACCAGCGGGGACGGTCGGTATTCACCCGGACAATGGACCCTGAAGTCAGCGTGCTGGGCCTCGGCCCCAGTCGAGGCGCCGCTTCGCTCCGCCGTGACACGGTGTCCCCGGTGCTGGAAGCCGCCCGCCGCAAGGCGCAAATCGTTGTGGTCGACTGTGGCCCGGCGTTGGATCTTGCATCGACGCTGCAGATCTCGGCAATGGCCGATGCCGTTGCTCTGGCCGTGCCGCTGTCTCGACAGAAGTCGGACGGCCTGGCTGACCTCTCCCGACAGCTCGACAACTTGCGGGACAAGTTGTTGCCCGTTATCTCCAATCCATCTCGACGCCCGGCTCGCGGCCAAATCTTCGCCGCCGACGGTGCGATCAGGGGTGGTGGACCCGGTGGCCGTGGCCGTTCAGAACCGGTCGATCTTACAGCGCCCGTCTCGGAGCCCAGGGGTCAAGGTGAAGGCGACCCCATGGTGTTGGGAGCCGGCCCGGCCCGACGGTCGAGCGCACCGCCAAACGGACCGGTGTAAGCGAGTCGTAGTCACACCTGCCTTGGGGAGCGACCAACCGCCCAACTGCTCCAGCCTGGCAGCCGTACGCTCAACAGACCGTTGGCGGACAGTAGTCATAAGAGGGAACAACTGAAAGGCGTGTGTGCCCGTGAACCATCCAGACCCAGCTGATGTGCCCGTCGTTATCATGTGCGGTGGGCAGGGAACTCGAATACGAGAAGCATCGGAGATGCTGCCCAA
>CALJMD010000441.1 GCA_937981915.1 uncultured Acidimicrobiales bacterium | reverse complement strand
CGCGTATTCAGCCGTCGCCTGTCCGTCGTCGGCGAGCGCCAGCCTCTTCAGCCGCCAGCGGCAGCGCTCGCTTTCAACGGTTCTGTGTTCAGTAGTGGTCTTCACGTTGTTCCCTATCGTTGATCGCCACCGCCGTAGGGCGGAGCGGGTCTATCCGTTGAGGTGGCCGAGGGCCACGAGGATCAGGGGCACAACGGCCCCGATGACAAGGGCAGGCAAGCTGCACAACAGCAGCGGTATCAGCAACGACACCGACAACCTTTTGGCCCGCAGTTCCATCTGGCGTCGCCGAGCAGCATCAGCGTCATCCGACAGCTGACGCAGTGTGGATGCGATAGCGGCACCACCCTGGTCGCTCAGGGTCAGGGTGGACACCAATGAGCGATAGGGAGACCCCAGTTCGTCGGACACCATCGGGAGCGCATCGACAAGGAGTGCTCCGCCGGCCGCTCGATCCAACACAATGGCGAACGCCTGCCGCTCAGGTTCGGGACCTGATTCCGCTACAAACTCCACTGCATCTCGTACGGTTCCACCGCCGGCCAACACCATCGCCACCAACTCGATGACCAGACCCCGATTGTCGCCCGAGCGGTCCGTGGGCCATCGACGAATGGGGCGGCGGTCACGGGTACGGCGGGCACGGGATCCGGCCCGCGGTTGAACCGCCCGATCAAGGGCGAGCGCCATCCACCGCCAACCCCCGTACGACAGTGACCCGGCGGCCAACAGGCAGATCATGCCGCTGGTGGAGTAGAGATACAGGTCTCGGGCCGACCGATCGGCGGCGCCCAAGGCGACCGCCAACACAAACGGAGCGGCCACCATCATGGCCGACGACGCTCGAGCCTGACCGGCCTGGGCTTCGGCCTCGTCTACCGACTGTCCGATTCCGGCCAGCGCGAACCTCAACCGTCGCAGCGCGCCAACGGCCGGCCCGCCCTGAGCGGCGAGAGCGTGGAGGGTGGCGGCCACCAGCCGAAGGCGATCATCGGTTCCCGTTCTAGGGTCGGCCCGCAGAGCGTCGGCCGCGGCGCGAACCGTCAGACCTCGTGCTCCGGTGGCCCGAATCGGTTCCAGCCAGTCGTGAAGCTCGCCATTTGTTGGCGCGGACGATGAGAGGGCGACAGGAAGGTTTGACCCGGATCGCAGCTGCAGAAGTACCTCTTCAACCAGTTCAACGAGAGCCGTGGTCAGGCCACGATCGGCGGCCACCCGCTGTCGTCTTGCGATCTCCAACACTCCAACCGCAGCCAACAAGGGCCCGGACACCACCAGCGTGACGCTGGAGACAGCGACACCTGTGGCGACGGCGGTCAGCCCAATCAGAATCGCCGCCAAACCTTGCATGCCCAACCGCCGGTTCACGTCGAACTCACGCGACTGCCGGAGACGACGAGCAGCCAACCGGCAAAATGGCGGCGACCTTGCGCTGGGCTGAACCAGGCACCCGGGTGACGTGGACGACGGCGTCGAAGGCGTCGGTCACGAACCGTTCCAAGACAGCAAGCGGCGGAGCTTCTGGCGCCAACGATGCCAGTAGCGCCAGGCGTCGCAGACCGCCGGCGGGGTCGCCTGCGTGACAGGTGGCCAGCGAGCCGCTGTGTCCTGCGGTTAAGGCCAGCAGCAGGTCCAGTGCTTCAGCGCCACGGACCTCGCCGATGACCAGCCGGTCGGGGCGCATCCGCATGGCAGCGACAACCAGTTGGCGCATCGAAACCTCCCCGGTCCCTTCGCTGTTGGCCGAACGAGTCTCCAGCCGGACGACCTGACGACCGGCTAGCCGTAGCTCGGCGGTGTCTTCAATGCAGATGATCCGCTCACCGGCGGCCAGCAGCCCGCTCAAGGCATTGAGCATGGAGGTCTTCCCGGAGCCGGTTCCGCCAACAACAAGAATCGAGGCCCGCTCGACGATTAAGCGTTCCAGCGTCTGCTGCAGATGCGGGGACCCGAACGCGGTCAACCCGAGACGGCGGCGAGGGAACCGGCGAATGGACAGATACGGGCCAGCAACGGCGACCGGCGGCCCGACCACGCTGACTCGTGAACCATCGTCCAGCCGGGCGTCGACAATGGGGTTCAGCCGATCCAGGCGAAGCCCGTGAGCGGCCAGGATTCGTTCAACGTAGACCTCAAGTTCGTAGGGGTCGACAAACGTTGTGGTTGCCTGCAGGTGGCCGTCGCGCTCAACCCAGATCGGTCCCGGGCCGTTGACCAGAACCTCGTCAACCGTCTCGTCGTCAAGCCAACGGCGCAACGATCCGAGCCCATCGGGGACACCAATCGGCCACCCGGGTTCGTTCGACGGGGTGTCAGTGGGGGCGCTGTTCTCCCCAGCGTTGACCGACCAAAGGCGCTTCACAACACCGGCCTCTTTCACTGCATGTGGTTCAGTGGTCGGGGCTACCCGAAAAAAGCAAAACCCCGACATCTCTTGAAGGAGAGTCGGGGGAAGACCGTCAGGCTAGCGGACGTCTACCGCGGTGCAACACCAATCGTCTTCGGCGAGGCGTTAGGTGACGCGGGCGCAGGTGGTTCGACTTGACACTTGACCGTTGGCGGCGGCCGCAGTCGAGTAGACAGAGTCGGCGTCGAAGCCGTTGGCTGCCGCGTCGAGCACAATGCGTTCACCGGTCTGCTGAGTAACGGTGACTTGAGCAATCACGTTGCCGCCTTCGCCGTAGAGCACGTAGCCCAGGGCGAGGCCATCAGCGTCGTCGATTGCGACCGATGGTGTTTGGCCTGATGTTGTGGTCCGCACCTGGCAGGCCGTGGGTCGCCCGGGCGGCGCCATCGTTGTCGAGCTGGTCGACGTGGTGGTAGTGGTCGTCGTTGTAGTCGTGGTGGTCGTTGTTGTCGTAGTCGTCGTCGTTGTAGTCGTGGTGGTTGTTGTCGGCGCTGTCGTCGACGTGGTCGTACTCGTTGTCGTTGTCGACGTGGTCGTCGTGGGACGAGTTGTCGTGGTGCGGATGGTCGTGGACGTGCTGGAGGTTGTGCTTGTCAGAGGGCGCGTGGTCGACGCCGGCCGAATGGTCGAACTGGGCGAAAGTGTGGTGGAGGTGGGGATCGTTGCTCGGGTCGTCGACGTTGTGCTTGACGAGGTCGCCGGACGGGTGGGCGGCGAAAGCACGATGGT
>CALJMD010000440.1 GCA_937981915.1 uncultured Acidimicrobiales bacterium | reverse complement strand
CGGCATGGAACGCGAAGCCAAAAACCGGTTGGCCCGCATTGGTTTCGATTCGGTGGTGGGCCATCTGGCCGCCCCGACACAAGCGCTGGCTTCCGCCCCTGAAGAGGTCACGCGAAGTTCTCGGGTCGACGTCGCCGGGCTCAGTCAGGCAATCAGCGAGATCGATGACCTGCAGCTGGTCGACATCCGTCAGCCGGGCGAGACCGAAGGTGGCATCATCGCTGGAGCGATCACCATCCCTTTGACCCGGCTGAACGAACGGCTGTCGTCGCTTGATGCGTCAAAGCCGACCATCGTCTACTGCGCCGGTGGTTTCCGGTCGTCGATTGCGGCCAGCCGAATGGCTTTGGCCGGTTTCGGAGACGTATCGGATCTGCTCGGTGGTTACGGCGCCTGGCAGGCGGCTCAAACCACCGCCACCTCAAGCGCCTGACCCAACACCGCCCGTCGAATTGTTCGGCGGGAAGGTCGCCCGGCAATACTTGATGGAGAATGGACTCCGTCAACACTGCTGCCAGCGAAGAACATGTCCGCAACCAGGTGCTCACCTGGTTTGAGCAGGCGTGGGACCCGTCTTTAAACCTGCTCAAGTGGCGGCGGCGCCTGGTCGACTCCGGCTGGGCTGTTCCCTCCTGGTCGCGGGAGTGGTTTGGCCTGGAGCGTCCCGCCTGGGTCGACGCAGTGGCCCATCGCGTCATTCGCCAGGCTGGGGGAGTAGCCCTTCCGCTCGGGGCAGGTCCCGGACTGGCTGCACCGACGCTCTACGAGCACGGCTCAGACGAACTCAAAGCCCGCCTTCTTCAACCCACGTTGACTGGCGAGCTGGAATGGTGCCAGCTGTTCAGCGAACCCGGGGCCGGGTCGGACCTAGCCGGTTTGAAAGCAACGGCGGAGCGTGACGGCGACAGTTGGATCGTCAACGGTCAAAAGGTCTGGAACACCAGTGCAGACCACGCCGACATGGCAATCCTGGTGGCCCGTACCGACTGGGACGCAGTCAAGCACGCAGGCATCACGTACTTCGTGCTTGACATGCGACAACCCGGGGTGGAGGTCCGTCCGATTAGGCAGATGAACAATCATCAGTCATTCAACGAGGTGTTTCTCACCAACGCTGTCATCCCTCACGCCAACGTGGTCGGTCACCCAGGTGGAGGTTGGCGTGTGGCACGAGCCACCCTGGCCCACGAGCGAAGTTTCACCATGACCCGAGACGTGTACTTCAAACCCGGTGCCGTCGGCCGAGTGATTGACGAGGCGAGGATCGAGGCCGAAGCCTACCTCAAGACCTACGAGTGGTATCCGCAACGCAAAGGCAGGTTTGACCTGTTGATCGAACGGGCGGCGGCCCGAGGCGACAGGACCGTCGCCCCGACGGTCACAGATGAAGTGATGCGAACCTGGACCTTCGAACGCTCAGCGTCGTTGACCGCTCAACGAGCCAGGGTTGTTCGTGAGCAGGGTCATCCACCGGGGGCGGAAGGCTCCATCGGCAAGCTGGCATTATCAGAGGTTGCTAGACGCTCTGGCCTCTTGCATGGCCGGCTCTCCGGGGCGGCGGCAATGTTGGCCGGTGGCAGTGGCGACCCAGTCCACGATGCGGTCGCCGAGGTGCTCACTTCCACTCCGGCACAGTCCATCGCCGGAGGAACCGACGAGGTTCAGAAGAACATTCTGGGTGAAGCGATGCTGGGTCTACCCAAGGAACCGTCGGTCGACCGGGGTGTCGCCTACCGCCATGTTGGGCGCCCAGACGCTGATGATCAGTCGCCCGAGTAAGGGGGGACTAGTCAGCGTCCTCGTCGACGATGACGTCGATCGTGTCCGTTACCGCGATGGCGACATGAAACCCGTCGCCCAACTGAACGCAAAGCTTGTGCGGTCCCGGACTTAGTTCGATCTCGACGCTGGCCTCGCCGCTTCCGACGTGCACGGCATCGTCGTCGCCGATCACCACACCCGGGGCCAGGCAACCGTCATCGACCAGAACATGGAAGTGAGCTTCCCCATCACGGGTACGACCCTTGGGTGCCAACGAAATATTCGAAACGTCGACGTCAACAGTGAACGTCGGTTGCACTACGCCACCGTTGGTGGGTGAAACGATCCTGATGGTCGGCTCACCGTCGCGTGATGCCAGCGCCCCACTCAATTCGGCTTCTGCCACCTGTGTTCGGCGTTGTTCCTGGGTGCACCCGGCGCCCGACATCATCGATGCAATGGCGAAGGCCACCATCAAGGCGTTCGGAATAGAGGATCGGTCGGCTCGTTTCCTCATAGCGAGGCACCTGCCAGTTGGGCATCTTCCGCCGAGGGCGCCGAAGCAGCGTGCGGTGGCAGTTGCTGTGAAGGTTCCTGCGAAAATTGCTGTGAGAGTTGCTGTGAGAGTTGTTGTGGCAGTCGTCGGACACTGCGGTCAAGAAACGACGTCGTGTCCGCTCTACGTGACGGCTCACCCAACAGAAATCCCTGGAAGAGATCGGCGCCCGCTGACTGAAGATAGGTCAGCTCCTCTGACCGCTCGAGTCCTTCCACCACTACGCAGAGATCAAACGACGCCGCCAAGCTGATGACGGCACCGACGATTGCCTGGTTGTCGGTGTCGGACTCGACGCGAGTGACGAACCGTCGGTCGATCTTCAAGATGTCGAGCGGAAGGTCGCGAAGATAGGCCAGCGATGAGTGGCCCTGGCCAAAGTCATCGACGGCTATACGAAGCCCTAAGTCTCGAAGTCGGTGGAGCCGCTTGACGTTTGTCGCCTTGTCCGTCATCAAGCCGGACTCGGTTACCTCGAACACGATGAGCCGGGCGGGACATCGCGTTTCGTTCAAGATGTGGCTCACCTGTTCGACGACGCTGTCTTGCTCAAGCCATTCGGTCGACATGTTGACATGAACCTGACCGGGAACGTGGCCGGCGTCGAGCCAACCGGTGATGTCTTCGCACACCCGCTGAAATTGGCCGGCGTCAAGATCTGCCATCAGGTTCAACTCGGCGGCGATCGGCATGAATCGACCGGGCTTAACTACACCCCAGTGGGGGTGATGCCAACGGGCCAGTGCTTCAAATCCGGCCAGCCGCTTACCGCCGTCCGACCAAATCGGCTGGTACCAAGGCGTTAGCTGATTGTTCGAAATTGCGGTCCTGACCGCCTCCCGGGCCTGGCCCGCCACCAACGCCCGGTTCCTCAACTCAGGGTTGGAAACCTCGACCCTGCCTCGCCCTTTTCCTTTGGCTTCGTACAACGCCTGATCGGCTTCGTTGAACAGCGCTCGAGGATCAAGCCCAGGCCGTGAAAGAGCGGCACCGATGCTCACACTCGGTTGCAGAATGACATCGAGGTAGGGGATCGGCTTCGACAGTTCGTCCACCATCTTGTCGCCGAGTCGGTCCAACAACTCAGCGGAGTTCACGTTGGGTACCAGTACCAAGAACTCGTCTCCGCCGAAGCGGCCTACGGTGCCGCCCACCTGAGTTGCAATGTCGCGTAGTCGATGGGCTTGAGTAGTCAACAGCTCGTCACCGGCCATATGCCCATAGGTGTCGTTGATCTGCTTGAAGCGGTCGAGGTCGATGTGGAGGAGTCCGAATGGTCGATCGGTGACACGCCTCCCGTTG
>CALJMD010000439.1 GCA_937981915.1 uncultured Acidimicrobiales bacterium | reverse complement strand
GTTGTTCGTTCGGCCGTAGATGTCGTTAAAGGACTGCCAGTCGGTCAGTTGATAGGGAACGTTGGTTTTGCCCCACACGACGGCTCCGGCGTCGAGCAGCCGGTCGAGTAGTACGGCGTTTCGTGCTGGGTGGTAGTCGGCGGCCGCTGGGTCGCCCCACGTGGACGGTGTGCCAACCCAGTCGATCACGTCCTTGATGGTCATGGGGACGCCGTGCAGCGGACCAAGTTGGTCCGAACCGATGGTGGTCCGTAGGTCGTCGAGCTTGGCGGCCCGCTGTTGGGCCTGGTCGATTCGCTCCACCACCACGGCATTGACCGTTTCGTTGTACCGCTGGTACCGGTCGATGCAAGCGTCGAGCAGCTCACGGCTCGACACGTCACCGTCGCGTATCGCCGTTGCCTGTTCAGTGGCCGAAGCCAGCGTCAGGTCATCAATGTTGCTGTGCCGCATCGGTTAGAGGGTAGAGCTCCGGCCGAGAAGGTGAAATAATCGACAGGGCCGGGAACAATTCGTCCGGGTTGGGAGTCGAGGGGGGTAATGGGAAGCGTTCACCGTTTCATTCGACCCGGCTCTGTGCCCGATGTGGGCGCGGCGGCAGCCACCATCGACGGTTTGTACACGGCCGAGCATCGGGCGATGCTGCAGCTGGCCACACTGTTGCTTGGCTCGGCAGCTGATGCTGAAGACATTGTGCATGACGCTTTCGCCAAGGTTGAGCATCACTTTGATCGCCTCGACCGGCCCGGCGCCTATTTGCGGACCTGTGTGGTCAACGGCTGTCGATCTCGAATGCGCCATCAGAAAGTGGTTGATCGGCATCTGCACGCCCCCCGAGCCGAGGCGGCCCTGACCTCGGACATGCCCACTCATCTAGTGGAGCTGCGGGAAGCACTGGCCGTGCTGGACGAAAGACCGAGAACCGTGATCGTGTTGCGCTACTTCGTGGACCTGCCAGACACCGAGATCGCCCAGATCGTAGGCGTCAGCCCAACCACGGTTCGAACCATCATCCATCGGGCGCTCAAGGTCTTGCGGGCCGAGTTGGATCCGCCCTCATCCACCGACCATCGACCCTCAGGAGCTCAACAATGACCGAGGATTCGACTAATCACGAGTTGATGGCATTGGAAAACCGTCTGCGGGCCGAGCTGCCGGCGTTGGCCGAATCCTTGTTAGCCGAAGAGGGGGAGCTGGCCGACGAGAGGCGGTTGGCCAGGGACGGGCAGGCGGCCTTGGTCGACCGGGACCAGATGTCGGATGGTCGGCGGTTCACCTCCGGAGGGGTCGCGAAGCTGGCGGCTGCCGTCGTCGGGGCGCTGCTGGTTGGCGCCGGCGCCCTTTGGGCGACCGCCGATCGTCCGAATCAAATCGAGGCGGCGTTTGATAGCGAAGACGGGCCTGATGTCGGCGATGAACCGTCGGGCGACGTCGGCGCCGCCAGCGCAGCCTGGGCGGCGCTACCCGATACCGAGGCTCGCCTCCGGGCTCACGCCCTCAGCGTGTGGACGGGCACCGAAGCGCTGTTTTGGGGCGGTCGAATCGACATCGGAGGACCCGACAGTGCCACCACGGAAGCCGTTGTCGGCGGTGTCGCCTACAACCCCGAATCCGGTTCGTGGCGAGAGATCGCTGCGCCCGAATGGGGCCACCCCGGAGCCAACGGGGTCTATCACGAGGGCTGGGTGTATGTTCTGGCCAAAGGTCGAGTAACCAGGTTCGATCCTGTCTCCGGTGACGAGCAGGACATCGACGTACCGGCCAAATTTGGTGGAGCTAGTACTGCGCTGTTTGTCCTCCGAGATCGTGTTTGGGTGATGGGTGTGCTGAACCGGGGCCCGGTTGTCATCCCGATCGACCCGGCTTCCGGCCAGCTGGTCGATGCGGACCTGATCCCGATCGATCCTGAAGCCGTTGTCATGGAGCTGTTGACCGTGGAGAACGGATCGCTGGCCGTGTTCAACGATGACCTCTACGTGGTGTCCTTAGGCTCGTTGTTCCGCATCGACGGCCAGACCGGCCAGTCGACGTTACTGGTTGACCCGAGCGGGGTTCCGGAGCCGGGTGGACTTCGAGTGTTCGCCGGGGAAACGAACGTCATCGTGGTCTCGGTCGACGGCACTCTTGTCAATATCGGCACGGTCGATGAGCGCGACGGCGTCGCCTTTTACGAACAACCGGTTGAGGTGGAGAGTGCCGCTGAGGCCACCATTGTGGCCGCCGGTGATTGGCTGACCGTGTTGCCCAACGGTAAGGCCCCCGTCTCGGTCCATTTGGTGGAGGGTGAACAGTTTGTGCACGAGGACAGCCCGTTGGCCGGACACGCCAATGCCAACGCAGTGTGGACCGGCCGCGAGTTGGTGGTGTGGGGCGGGCAAGGCCAGCCTGCCGTGCCCGATGGGACCGATGGTGCTCGCTGGGTTCCCCCGTTCGTGCCGCTTGAAGAGGAGGCGACCGAGGATGTCATAGAAGAGGCCGGGGGCGTCGAGACCGCAACCGACGAACCGGTCACGGCGTGCGCACTGTTAGGCGACAGTCTCACGTTGACCGAACAACCCGACCTGCCCGATGCGGTAGCCGCCACTCGTCAAGCCATCTTTGCCGCCGCCATGGCGTGTGACTTCGAGCGGTTGATTGAGTTGGGTGTCAACACCGAGACGTCGTTCGGCGGTGGCAGCTTCGCCGAGAACCTTGACGTGTCTCCGGGTGGGCGCGGGGCCGTTCTGATCTATCTGGTCGGTCTGCTCAACCTGCCGTTCGGCGTCCAGGAGTTCGCCCAAGAGCAAGTAGGGACCGAAGCAGAGGGCGACAACCAGTCGCAGGTGATCTATTCGTGGCCGTCGGCCTTCACTGATGAGTCGGAGGACGGGAGCGGAATACCGGCCGACGAACTGGCCGCGCTAACCGATTTGTACGGTCCGACCTTCCTGGCTGAACTACAGGACTTCGGCGGCTACGCGAAGCACCGCGTGGGAATAGAGTCCGACGGCACTTGGATCTTCTTCATCGCAGGCGACTGATCGAGCTCAGCAACTTCGGGTCGCATCCTTCTAGAGAAAATCTGAACTAGATGGAACCAAAGCAGTGCTTGGCGCGTGTATGTAGCGATGACAAGCGTGCGGAGCGAAATGGTGGCCGACCTCGGGTGGAACCGATCTCGGGCAGTCGAGCTGTCGACCGCAGAGTCGTTCAGTGACTTTTACCGGAGTCGAGTAGACGGCCTGTATCGAGCGTTGACGCTCAACTTGGGTTCAGTCGAGCTGGCCGAGGAGGCCGTCGACGAGGCTATGACCCGGGCGTTTCAGCGTTGGGCGAAAGTCGGACGGCTGGACAGTCCAGCCGGATGGGTCTATCGAGTGGCCGTCAACTGGGCTCGAGGGCGGCTGCGGAAACGAAACCGTGAACGCCTGGAAGAGGATTGGGTCGAGATCGGCGGAGAAGCCGGTCAGTCGACGGCCGTAGACGTGGACCTGTATCGGGCGTTGGCCGCGTTGTCGCCGGATGGCCGTTCGGCCGTGGTGCTTCGGTACTACCTGGGCTGGTCGACGGCCGAGACGGCAGCGGCATTGGGAATCAAAGAAGGAACGTTGAAGAGCAGGTTGTCGAGAGCGTGCGAGCAACTTCGAGTGGACATGGAGCAGAAATGAGCGAGCAGTACATGGATCTGACCGACCGATTGAGCCGAGCCGGCGATCGACTTCCGCCCAAGAGCAACCAGCTGTACGACGTACTGGTGAGCGCAGAGCAAAGACAGGACAGGGCCCGTGTGGCGGCCAGGACGTCTGTGGTGGCGGTTGCCGCCGTGGCGGCCGTGGGTGTTGTCTCGCTTTCGGGCGTCATGGGTCGCAACGACGGGATCTCATCTGAAGAGGTCGGTCCGGCCGGATCGACGGCGAGATCGGGTGGAGCGTTCGCCCCCGAGGATCGAGACCAGTTGAACGTTGACGTCACTGTGCCTTCGACCGCCGTCGTTGATTCTGAGTCTCGAGAGGTGAGTACGACCACGGTCCCGGGTGAGTC
>CALJMD010000438.1 GCA_937981915.1 uncultured Acidimicrobiales bacterium | reverse complement strand
CGGCTCTGTGATCACCGACGCCGACCTTGAAACAACAGGCCCACCAATGACCGATCAATGCGGCCGCTGTCAAGCCTGCATTACCGGTTGCCCAACCGACGCCATTGTCGCTCCCGGCATCGTAGACGCCACTCGTTGCATCGCCTGGCTGGTGCAGGCCGCCGAACCGATTCCGGTGGAACTGCGCAGCGCCGTCGGCGATCGAATCTACGGATGCGACGAGTGCCAGGAGGTTTGTCCGATCGGTTCGGGTGACGTTGCCGGGCCGGGTGAGAAACCAGTGATCGAGTCGAGCTTCCCTGATCTGGTGTGGATACTGACCGCATCTGATAGCGAGTTGTTGGACTTGTACGGCCACTGGTATATCGCTGGGCGGGACCCCGATGTAATCCGGCGGACCGCGCTGGTGGTGCTGGGAAACGTGGCGACAAGAGCGCAGGCCGATGACGTCAGCCCGTTGCTGAGCCGATACCTGACATCGTCGTCCACCTTGCTCGTCTGTCACGCGATATGGGCGGCTCGACAGTTGGCTATGACCAACCTGATACCGCAGCAGGTTTGGCAGTCCGATGATCCCGCCGTCAGAAGCGAACTCGAAGGCCTCCAAGCTTCATGATGGGCTCGGAGCGCCAGCCGAGCGATGCAGTCTCGACCGATGGCCACCTTCTTGTCACCAACGATTTCCCACCGAAGGTTGGAGGAATACAGAACTACCTGTGGGAGCTGTGGCGGCGGCTGCCCTCGGACTCGTTCTCCGTGTACACGACGCCCTATCGCAACGCAGCAGCATTTGACGCCGCCCAAGATTTCGCCATTGAGAGGAGCCCAGAGCCGTTTCTCATTCCGTACCCGTGGCTCAGCGCCAGAATCCGGCGGATCGCCGCACGTCGCGGCCATAGCTTCGTCGTGCTCGATCCCGCGGTGCCACTGGGTGCAGTTGGACCGGGTCTCGGGCTGCGTTACGGCGTGGTGTTGCATGGGGCCGAGGTAACCATCCCCGGTCGTTTGCCGATTAGTCGAAACGTCTTGGCCAAAACTCTGGATAAGGCAAGCTTTGTACTGGCAGCCGGCAACTATTCGCTTGCTGAAGCCGAGCGTTGCGTCGGACGTTCGCTGCCAGCGGTGGTCATTCCGCCGGGGGTAGACGTTGCACGGTTTACGCCCCTGCCTGACAGCTCTGCAAGGCGGCGCAAGCTTCGTATGGAACTGGGGGTCGACCATGACGATGTCTTGTTGTCGACGGTGACCAGACTTGTGCCTCGAAAGGGGATTGACACTGTTATCAAAGCCGCAGCGCGCTACATGTCGAGTCGCACGTCCAACCAACCCGATCTCCATCTCGTGATTGGGGGAGAGGGGCGAGAACGTGACCGTCTGATCGAACTGTCTCGCCGGCTACGGGTCAAGGCTCGGTTCCCTGGTCGAGTCGATGATCAGCGAGTTGTCGAGCTGTACCAGGCCGCCGACGTCATGGCCATGGCGTGCAATGAGCGGTGGTTTGGTCTGGAACAGGAGGGGTTCGGCATCGTCTTCTTGGAGGCGGCTGCCTGTGGGGTTCCCGCTGTCGCCGGACGTTCCGGCGGTTCACATGAAGCGGTGGAGCACGGTGTTTCGGGTCTGATTGCGGACAACCCAAACGATGTACGTTCGGTAGCCGATGCCTTGGAGCAACTTGTCGTCGATGGCGACCGGCGACGGGCGATGTCTTTGGCCGCCCGTGAGCGGGTTGTCACACGCTTCACCTACGATCGGCTGGCCGATCAGCTCAGCTCCGCTCTGGTCGGGGTCGTGTCTCCTCAGCAATGATTGGCCTGCGAATTTGTTACAAAAGCAGCGGTCGAGACGGCAGTTGCCGTACCATTTTGATCGATGGGGAACGAAGCAGCACCGAACATCGAAACGCGTGTTGTCAAGACCACTGTTCAGGGCACCATTGAGGAGTGCTTCCAGGTGGGACTTGACGTCGAGTCATATCCGGATTGGATCGACTCGCTCGACAGCGTGATCGTCGAATCCGTCGACGATGAGGGCCGTCCGAGTCAGGTCAGATTCGAGGCGTCCGGCATCGGGCGACGTTCAAGCTACGTCTTGGCCTACGACCTTGAAAGCGCTCCGGAGCGTTTAGGTTGGTCGCTGGTGACTGGTGACCTAATGAGGGCCATCGAGGGTAGCTACCGCTTCAGCGACGCCACCGAGACGGCGGGAACGCCGCTGACTGAAGTCGAGTACCATCTGGCGGTCGATCTGGCCATCCCGCTTCCCGGCTTCGTTAAACGACGGGCTGAGGACAAGGTGCTGGAGGCGGCACTGTCCCGCTTCAAGAACCGGGTTGAGGCTGTCGACTAGGTCCGATAGGGCAACAACCCAATCGATCGTAGGTCTGCAATCTCTACTGACGTGACATAACCACGTTCTACTTCAGAGCGGGGTCGCATCGGCCGAATAGACCACTATGCGCCTCCTACGAGTGGACTATGCCAAAAGTCCCAGCAGCCTCGATCTGCACCCTCTGGTAACCGTTGTCGACGGACTCTCTGAAAACGAGAAGACGGAATTGCTCGAACATGTGCGGCGGTTGGCGTCGGGCACCGTCGAAGATTTCCGTGGCCTGGTGTACCACGCCGAGGGGTTGGTTGAACTGGACGGGCGCCCTGACATCACTCAGCACGGGTCGACCGAGGTGGATCCCGTGATCGCCGAACGTCGACGCTCCGTCGGTGCGGTGCCCGAGGTGAAGCAACGGGTACAGCAGGCGCGAATCGAGGAGCTTCGAAGCCGGTTGGCGCCCGAGGCACAGGCCACGGTGACCCAACTCCAGCACCAGTTGGCGGAGTCTGAGCGGGCACAAGGGGGATATGAGCCGACTCGCCGTTCGGGTTCTGTCGACCCTGGGACTGGCACGATGGGTCAACCTGAGCCAGTCGTTGCCGTCGACCATGAAACCTATGCTCGGGTCGGCGAGGCCTTTCTTGCTGTGCAGCAGATACCGAGAACCAACCGAGTATTGTCCGAGCCGGTCGTCACTCTGCAACAGCGTTGGAGCGCCTTTGAGGTAAAGATGGCGCAGAGTGAGCAGCACACTGCACGTCTCCACCAGGACCTGGCCGACAAAATCGATCTCGTTGCAGCAGCAGAGCAGGCACTGAACGCAGCCGAGGAGGGGGCGAGGCCAGTGCTGCTCACGCCGAAGCAAGAACAGCGACTCGAAGAGCTGGCGGAAAAGGCGGAAGGTGGTGGACGCCGCTGGCGTCGAGCCGACCAGCTCAGCAAAGGCGAGCAACAAGAATTTGATTGGTTGCTCAGCGAGGTCGGGGCGCAAAGCTGGACCGAGTACACCGTGTTTCGCCTCGCTCCGACTGTCTCCGACGACAAGCAACTCGCTGTTGACGAAGCCCAAGCCGCTTTTGCCATGGCGGAGGCGGAAGTCGAATTGGCTCGCCAGGCCCTTGACCAGGATCCGTTGGTTGCCGAGCTTGACACTGAACGCTCGGCCATACGAGATGCCGCGTCCCAACATCTGGGTGCACTTCTTCCCGCCGACCTCGGTGAAGCCCTGTTGTCACTTGGACACGACGAACTAACTCCCGAGTGGGCAGGATCGGTGACCGAGCTGTGTCGGGCTCTTGACGAGGCACAACTGGAGCCAGCACTTAACACCGGTCAGTCTGAAGATGCTCGCAGCGACTTCGAACGTAGCGCCGATCAGATCTTGGACTGGACACAACAATGGCTTGCCACGCAAGAACAGCTGATGGCAACGCTCGACGATCCGCCCGCCGATGACAACGACCGGCAGACTGAGATACGGGCCGTGGCCGCCGCGTACCCGGTCGGCGAAGATGCGGCTGACCTACGCCAGTCTCTCTCGTCCGCCGAGGAACGTCTTGTTGTCCATCGACGAGCGCTCAGCGACCTGATGCGCATGCACCGACTATCCGAACTTGAGGAGCGTAGTGACGACAGCGTCGCAGACCCACAAGATGACGACGACACCGGTTCCGCGTCGCTGGCCGAACGGCTAACCAAGGTTGTAGGTGCTGCTTCCCAGCAGGCGGGAGGATCGCTTCCCGTCGTTGTTGACATTGACTTCTCGGCCTTTGACTCCGGTGCAGCACTGGACATCTTGGAGCACTGCTCGGATTTGGCTCAACAAGCCCAGATCATCGTTCTTTCTTCCCACCCCCTGGTCACGGGCTGGGCCCGAGGGGCCGGCGAGCAGGTGGCAAGTTACGCCCCACAAACCTCGTTGGCTGTGTGATCTGACTAGCGCTATTCACCATGGGCGGCCGGCCTACAACCGAATCCGGTTGACCTAGGCTGGCGAGATGGCAAAGCGAAAGGTATGGCGGTCCCGGGTTGGCGGGTCCGATACGGTCACCGCACCGCGGCGAGGCACGCCGTTCATTGGAATCGATGTTGGCGGAACGAAGATTCTCGGCGTGGTCGGCGATGGAATCACGGCGGAGTTCCGCCAGAGGATCCAGCGGCCGACACCGAAAGATCCGAGCAGATTCGCCGACGGAATCCTTGCCGTTGCCGAGGAACTACTGAATGACGTACCCAACGTGGCCGGAATCGGGGTTGGTGTCCCCGGCTTGGTCGACCACTCCGGCGTGTTGCACTACGGTCCAAACGTTCAGGGAGTACTGGGACTCGACATTGCCGGACAGCTAATGAGCCGGTTTTCGGTTCCCTCGGTCGCCGAAAACGATGGCTACCTAACGGCCTTGACCGAACACCGTCTCGGTGCGGCCCGGGGCCACGATCACGCGATCATCGTGACGCAGGGAACCGGTATCGGTGGCGGACTTATCGTTGGCGGACAAGTCTTGCGGGGAGCCAATGGGTTCGCCGGAGAGCCCGGCCATATGCTGATTAATCGTTTCGGCCACCGTTGTGCCTGCGGCCGGGACGGATGTTGGGAGGCGGTTTCGTCGGGGGCAGGTCTGGCGAATCTGGCCCGCGATCTTGTCTCCGAAGACAAAGGCCAGCTGATCTTAGAAGAAGCAGGTGGTGACGCTGATGCTATTCGAGGCGAACACGTCGCAGCGGCCTACGCCAAAGGCGACGCAGATGCCAAAGAGGTACTTGATCGATTCTCGTGGTGGATCGCACAGGGAATCGGAAGCCTCATTGCCCTGTTGGATCCGTCCATCGTGGTGCTCGGCGGTGGACTCTCTGCTGTGGCCGACGGGTTCATCGACGGCGTTTCAGAGCAGCTGGTACCGGCCATCGTCGGCGGTGAGTATCGTCCTACGGTGCCTGTAGTTGCCGCCGAGTTCGG
>CALJMD010000437.1 GCA_937981915.1 uncultured Acidimicrobiales bacterium | reverse complement strand
TCTGATCGTGGATCTTCAGCCCGGTACACAGCGTGGCCAAAGCCCATGATCTTGTTGCCGGCCTCCAACTGCCGACGGGCCCATGCCTCGGTGTTGGTCACTGGCCCGATGTCATCGAGCATGTCGAGCACTCGGCTGGGCGCTCCGCCATGAAGTGGTCCGGCCAGGGCGGCAACGGCGGCGCAAATGGCGCCGTTCACGCCGGTCCCGGTGCTGATGGCCACCCGGGCGGTGAAGGTGGAAGCGTTGAACCCGTGATCCGCCGTCAGCATCAGGTACGTCTCGACGGCTCGAGCCAGGCGAGGGTTCGGTGTCGCCCCGGTGATCATGCGAAGGTAGTCCGCCGCGTGGCCCAGACCGGGGTCGGCGTCGAGCGGCTGGTGACCCGTGGTCAAGCGATGCCAGGCGGCGAGGATGGTGGGAACGGCCCCGATGGCCTGAAGGACCGCGTGGCGTTGTTCATCGGGGGAGAGGTCGATCACCGGCCGGTCATCGACGGCCAACGACAACGCTGCGCGTAGCGCCGACATCGGGGACAGTGATGAGGGGGGTGTCGGCGTTGAGCCGGCAACGACGCTCACGCCGGAGCTGAACGGCGCGAGGGCGTCGAGAATGCGAGGGTTCACTCTGCGGGCTGCGCCGAGCTGGGATCGCATCGAGGACTCCTGCCCCGGTTCGGGCAGCGCACCGTCGAGGAGAAGGTGAGCTACTGCTTCGAACGTATGGTGGCGGGCCAACTCGGTGGCCTCGTGTTGGCGATAGTGATAGAAGCCTTCGTCACCTTTGACGCTGCCGATGGTGGTGTCCGCCACTATCAGTCCTTTGAGGCCCGGCGGTGCGATCATTTGACTCATGATTTGAGCGTGCAACGCCACGGGCATGTTGACAAGATTGATGTCGTCAACATTGATCAATATCAATGTTGCCATCAATGTCCAGGACTGGTCGACGGCTACAGTAGCTGTTGTGACCCGACCACCTCAGCCGTCACCGGCTATGGCCAGCGAGGACAGTGCCGGCAGCGGGCGACTAACCGCCATCGAGGTGGCCGAAGTTCTGGGCGTCAAACGAGAGACCGTTTACGCCTACGTCAGTCGAGGCATCCTCCATCGGGTCCTCGCAATGGACGGCAGGACCAGCCTGTTCGATCGGGCTGAAGTCGAAGAGCTGCGGCGCGGCCGCCGACCCGACCGCGACGGTGAAATGCGAACCGTCCTCGCCACTCGGTTGACCAGGGTGTCAGACAAAGGACTGTGGATTCGGGGTCACGATTTGATCGACATGGTTGGTCGTGGCGCCGGATTTTCCGACGTCACCGATCTGCTTTGGCGGTCACCCGAAGACGACCGTTGGCCCCAACCCGCAGAACGAGTCACAGTAAATCAGTTAGCAGGGAATCAATTGACAGCGGACCAGTCGGTTGCGGATATGGCCCAGTGGGCTCACGCTCCGCTTCTTGACCAGCTGCGCATCCTGGTCGCAGCCGAGTCGGCCGCCGATCCGCTGCGGGGTGATCTGTCCGACCGCAGCGTTCGGGCCGCCGGACGGCGAGCACTGTCGGCCATGGTGTCCGGACTTACCGTGGCCGGGATCTCGACCTCAACTCCTTGGCCCGCAGACGGTGACGTTGACGGTGCGGGTGATGGTGACAAACCGGACCTGGCGGCGCTGCTTTGGCCAAGACTGACGTCAAACCAGTCGAGCCCAAGCCAGCTGCGGGCCCTCGACATGGCCCTAGCCCTCTTGGCCGATCACGGTTTGGCGGCGTCGACTTTCGCCGCCCGAGTGGCGGCCTCGGTTCGAGCCGACCCGTACTCGGTGATCGGGGCCGGACTTGGTGCCCTTGGAGGCCCGCTGCATGGGGCAGCCTCCATGGCCGTTCACCGCTTGTACGCTTCGGCCGGTGCCGCTGGTGGAGACCCGGCACCCGTTATCGGCGAGATGCTCCAACCCGATCGGCCCCTACCAGGCTTTGGGCATTCGGTGTATCGATCTCAGGACCCTCGCTACAGCGCGTTGATGGCGCAAATCGTCACAGGCTGGAGCGACGATCCTCGGCTACGGACCGTCTTTCGGGTTCGAGACATCGTGGCCGAACGCAGCGATGCTCTGGCCAACATCGACCTGGCGCTCGGCGCCCTGACCTATCTTGGCGACATGCCGGTCGATGCAGGAGAAGCGATCTTCGCAGTGGCCCGCACCGCTGGTTGGCTGGCGCACGCTATGGAGGAATACACCGAACGACCTCTGCGTTTCAGACCCAAAGCCAGCTACCTGGGAGACGAACCGCAGTGAGCGAGCTCATCAGCCTCAACGAGGTGCTGGAACGCCACCCCGATCGCCTCGATCTCATCACCGCCGAACTTGCCCGAATTGATCCATCGGCCTGGGAGCCGGATCAGATCGTGGCCTACCTCGACGGCCTGGCGTCGTCCGCCCCCAACGATCCCGACGGTCTGCTGCAATACGTGTTTGGCGCCCTGGAGTTCGTTGGCAACGCCGGTGACTACTATTCGCCCGCCAACTCGCTTATTCATCGAGTCTTGGCCAGCCGTCGAGGAATACCACTGAGTCTGGCCGTGATCGCGGCCGAGATCGGTCGCCGGGTCGACGTGCCCCTCGGGGTTGTCGGGTTCCCGGGCCACGTGTTATTGGCCGACGTCGGTCGTGACAACGTGTGGTTCGACCCTTTTGCTGCCGGTGCCCGCCTCGGCGGACACGATTTGGCCGAGCTAGCAGCCAGGTTCCAGCCGGGGATGGAAGTGCAGTCGTGGATGACCAGAATCATGTCCGGTCGGGAGATCGCCGAGCGAACGCTGAACAATCTGGTCAACGCCTACGAGGGCGCTGGGATGGTCGGTCCCATGGTGACCGCGGCCCAGCTGCGAGCTGATCTGCCGGGGGCTGATACCGGCTACCGCCGCCAACTGGCGGTGCTTTTGGCCGGCGGCGGAAGGTTTGAGCGGGCCGTGCGAGAACTCGAACGACTTGCTGAAGTAGATAGCGAGAACGCTGAAGCGTATGAGCGCGAAGCCGTCCGGCTCCGCGCTCATCGCAACTGAACGTGTCGTGAGGTCGTTAGCCGATCGAACGAAGGTCGACGGTGAAGATCAGTGTCTCATTGGGGCCGATGACTCCGCCGGCTCCGGCTGCCCCGTAGCCCATGGCCGGGGGAATGGTGATGGTTCGGCGGCCGCCGACCTTCATGCCGGCGACACCTTGGTCCCAGCCTTGAATGACCTGTCCGGCACCGATGGTGAACGACAGCGGCTGCCCGCGGTTCCACGAGGCGTCGAACTCCTTGCCGGTGCTCCAGCTCACACCGACGTAGTCGACGTTGGCTTGTACCCCTGAAGCGGCCTCGGCGCCGTCTCCCATCACGTGATCCTCGATCACGAGGTCGGTCGGCGGTTCGCCGCCGGGCACGGTGACGGTGGGACGTTGCGATGTATCCATGGCAACACCGTATCCAGCTGCTGGCTGGTCTGGGTCTGAGCGAAGAGTCCATCCCGCTTTCGTGGCGTGCTGGGTTCAGCTTCCCTAGTATCAAGGCCATGGGAGCCCAGGGGGGATCAGAACTTACTGATCCGGTGTTGTGGCCGGTAGTCGTCCTCGTGGCCGTCCCGCTTATTGCCGGTGGCCTGATCGTGGTGTTGGTAACCCGCAGGGCGACGAACGGTCAACTCTCACGGAATTCGTGGGCCGGTATCAGGACCTCGGCGACCATGGCGTCCGA
>CALJMD010000436.1 GCA_937981915.1 uncultured Acidimicrobiales bacterium | reverse complement strand
GGCCCCTGTGCGTTCATGGATCGATTCGACCCGACGACGGTGTATAGCTCGATTGATCACGGTGGGCGTTACGCCTACGGCAACCAGCCATCGATTGCCTTGTGGAACTTGAGCAGGCTGGCCGAGACCCTGTTGCCGTTGATCGCCGAGCATATGACCGACGGTCCTGCTGGTGATGCGGGCGAATCTGCCGGCGAATCTGCCGACCAATCTGACGGCCCGAGCGAAGAGTCGGTGGCGGCAGCTACCGCCGCCCTGGAGGCGTTCCCCAATCGGTTCCGCTTTCATTGGGTCAACCTGTTCCGGGCAAAAGTTGGTTTGGCCTCGAACGACGACGCCGACGACGAACTGTTGGCCTCTGACGGCCAACTCGGCTCTGATCTGTTGGATCTGCTGCAACAGCATCAGGTCGATTTCACCGGAGCGTTCCGCATGCTGGCCGACGTCCTTCGGGGTGACGACACCCAACTGACCACCATGTTCGAGGACCGAACCGCAATCGACCCGTGGCTCGACCGCTGGCGCTCCCGACTGGCGTCGGAGACCGGTGATCTCGGGGCGGTGGCCGCCGCCATGGACGAGGTCAACCCGCTGTTCATTCCCCGGAACCACCTGGTCGACCAGGCGTTGGAAGCCGCTTCGACCGGTGACATGACACTGTTCGACCGGCTCCACCAGCTGGTCACCAACCCCTACCAACCGGTGAATCCCGACGACGTCGACTTCGACCCGGAGCTCTACACGCAGCCGGCACCTGACGGTTTCGACCGAACGTTCCGCACCTTCTGCGGAACCTAGTAGCAGTCCGCCGACAGGCTCTGTCGGTTTGCTAGTGTTGCGGGTCGGATGTCGCCGCACCTGGGGTTTTGTCACGCCGTTTTTGTCCTCCTTGCGGCCAGTGGGATCCACAAACTGATTCGACCTGCAGCGCCAAGTAGGGCGATGCGTTCCGCTCGGTTGTTGCCAATGGGGCGGCGGCGGTTGTCCCGTTGGGCTGCCCGGGCTCTTGGCGCCGTAGAGGTGGGCCTTGGCGTGGTCGGCTTGTTCGTAGCTCTGTCCTCGGAGATCGCCGCCACGTTGCATAGCTCGATGTATCTCTCGACGGCCGTGCTCTTCACCGGGTTCAACCTGTTTCTGCTTCGCTTGAACCGGATCGACGCGTCGGCTGACTGCGGTTGTTTTGGGGGAGCCGAACTCGGCGGGTCGGCCGCAGGCCGCTGGCATCTCCGGTTGAACTCGCTGACCGCCGGTTCCGCCGGTGTGGTGGCGGTACTGGCGGTTGTGGCCCCGGATCTGTTGGAGCACGCGTCATTGGTAGGAACCTTGACCGAGATGGAATCGGTGTTGCTGTCGGCCTCGTACCTGGCGTTGGTGTTGACGCTGGCCTGGGTAATGGCCGTCGGCCCTGGCCTCATGGATCAGTTGGGCACATACAGCGCCGCCCAGGATCGGACGGTTAGCCCATGAGTTTGTTGGACACCGTGACCGATCGGGCGGCCGAGTTCGTTGAGCAGCGAACGTCTCGCCGAGGCTTTGTTGGCCGCAGTGCCATGGTGGGCAGTGCCCTCATGGTCGGCGGGTCAACGTTTGTGCTGCGGCCGGGGACGGCATACGCCGCTATCTGTTCGTGCCCGCCGTCGGGGTCGGCCGTGCGTCGCAGCTGTGACTGCAACGACCTTTGCTGTGGTGGCTACACCGAGTTTTGCTGCCACGTCTACGGCGAGAACGCCTGCCCGCCGAACACGCTGCTGGCAGGCTGGTGGAAGGTCGACAATTCAACGTATTGCGACGGCGCAGCCCGCTACTACCTGGACTGCAACAAGGAGTCCCCGGCCTGTTCGTGTGGTTCGAGTGGTGTGTGCCGTGGCAGCGACACCGTCTGCCAATGCCGAACCTGTGATTCCCGCCGCGACGGTTGCACCGCGTTCCGCTACGGGAACTGCAACAACGACGTGGCCTGTGTCGGGCCGATCATGTGTCGGGTGGTCACGTGCAGCAAACCGTGGGAGCTGGATCCGGGTTGTTCGACGGTGGCCCGAACCGATCCGTCGACCGCCTTTCACCATCGGCCCTGCCTGGAGGAAGCGGTGCCACCGCCTCCGCCGCCTCCCGAACCGGAACCGGTGGTGATCACGGCTGAGTCTCGTGCCTGGGCCAAGGCGATTTACGTGGACTACCTCGGCCGTCAACCGTCAGCGGATGAAGAGGAGGCGTTGGCCACTGAGGTCAGCCGTGGCCTCGACCGGGTTGGCTTGTCGGTGGCGTTCTCCCGAAGCGACGTGTATTTGTCGACGGTAATCGACGACTTGTACCGCGAGATCCTGGGCCGACCGGCCGGTGAGAGCGCCGTTGCCTATTGGACGGAACGCCTGCAGCAGGGGGCGACGGTGACATCGCTGGCGGCCACCTTGTACGGCTCAAACGAGTACTTCAACCGCTTCGGCTCCGTGGAGGCGTTCGTGACGTCGTTGTATGCCGACATCCTCAATCGGGCCCCGAACGAGAGCGGCCTGACCTACTGGTCCGGTGTGGCCTCGGTCCCGGATCAGCGTCCCAAGGTGGGTGCGTTCTTCTTCGACTCGATCGAGTCGCGCCGCAAGCGGGTGCTGGGTTTGTACCAGCGGTTCTTGAATCGCCCACCCGGTCCGTCGGGCCTCGAACATTGGGCCGGTGTGTTGTCATCGGGCAACGACCTGGCGTTGGCCACGTTCCTCAGCGGCAGCCGAGAACACTTCAATCGGGCGCAGGATCGGTTCGCATGATCGAGAGGAACTGGTAATGGCGGTCGTGGTTTCGGTGTTGGCGTTCATGGTGGTGGTGTTGACGGTCATGGTGGTTGGCTTGTTGCGCAGTCACGCCGTCATCGTGCGGGCCTTGCATCAGGCCGGGGTGAGTCTTGACCCCAACAATCAGCCGGAGTCGTCGTCACCGCCCCCGCTGCGGGCCGCCGGTGACATTGACTTGCGAACAACGTCTGGGGTGCCGGGCCCAGCTCACGTTTCGGGTCGTCGAGCAGTTGATATTGTCGGTCAGCTTCCCCGTGGCGGCGCCCGCACTATTTCGCTGAGCTCACTGTCAGGAACCCCCGACAGGGTTGGCGGAGGGCAGCGGCGCCAGTCCACGCTGCTCGCATTTCTGTCCACCGGTTGCGCAACGTGTGCCACCTTCTGGGATGCGTTCGACGACGGCGTGGAACTGCCGCCCGCCATGCGCCTGGTGATCGTTACCAAGGGTGTCGACATGGAAAGCCCGGCAACGGTGGCCGCCATCGCCCCTGGCGGCTTGACCACGGTGATGTCCACTGAGGCGTGGGACGACTTTGGGGTCCCTGTCGCCCCCTACTTCGCCTTGGTCGATGGGGCCAGCGGCGTGGTGACCGGTGAGGGCGCCGCCCACGGCTGGCAGTTGGTGCTCGACATGTTGTCCAGGGCCGAAGCCGATCGACGTGGCGCCGATTTGGCTGATGCCGAGCCGGTTTCTCGGCGTGACATGTTGCTTGGTCGCAACCGCCACCGGAGCGTCGACGCCGAGTTGGCGGCCGCCGGTCTACAGCCGGGCGACTCGCGCCTGTTCCACTCCTCGCCGTATACGCCCCAGCCGACGGACCAGGAGCCCGGTGGCTCCCTGTTGGACGGTTCGCTGTCGGACGGTTCGTCGGAGAGCGTCGACTGATGGCCGATTTGGTAGGCAACACCGGGCTGCCATTGGTGGTCCTTCTGATGGTTGTTGTGGTCGGCGTGGTGTCGGCCGTGTGGGGTGCCATCCGTTCAACCTGGTCGCCTTGAGGTGAGTCGATGCTGTCCAGCATCCACCCCCTCGGTGAGGCGGGTAGAGGAAACAATTACCGGGTCACCGCTTCGGCCTTTGTCGTCGGTTCGACCGTTGG
>CALJMD010000435.1 GCA_937981915.1 uncultured Acidimicrobiales bacterium | reverse complement strand
AAAGAAGCTCTTGAGCCGGTCGGCGGCGATGTCGGGGATCACCCGGTCGAGGCTCTGGCGGTTGAGGTCAACCACCATTGTGAAGTTGCCCAGCCCTTCGGTCATCGGATCGGCGATGGCCTCCCAAATGTTGCCCTCGTCGAGTTCGGCGTCGCCAACCAGAGCAATGAAGCGAGCAGGGTCGGAGACCTCGAAGTGGGATTCTACGTAGCGTCGGGTCAGAGCCGAGAACAATGGCGCCACTGCACCAAGGCCGACCGAACCGGTAGAGAAGTCGGCCACATCAGGATCTTTGGTTCTCGACGGGTAGGCCTGCAATCCGCCTCGTTGCCGCAGAGTTGTGAGGTAGGAGGCATCGAGTTCACCGGTCAGATATTTGATGGCGTGATACACCGGCGACGCGTGAGGTTTCACCGCCACCTTGTCGTCACCGGAGATATGACCAAACCACAGCGCAGTCATAACCGACACCAGCGACGCCGACGACGCCTGATGACCCCCAACCTTCACCGCCGTATCACCACGACGGTTGGCTACATCGACAATGCGGGTGGCCAGCCAGAGCACCCGCTGCTCAATTTGCTTCAGGGCCTGCAGATCAGGCTCGCCGTTGGCGCCGCCAGTGCCACTACTGCCGCTGGGTTGCGCTCTGGAGAAGCCACTGCGTTCGGAGGTCGACATGAGCCGAGAGTAGTTCACCTGGCGGAGGTGGGTTTGACCTGCGGTGGCACGGGCGACCCGCTAGGTCGCTACTCGAACGGCAAGCCCACGTACTGCTCGGACAGAGCGGTCTGGGCTGCCGCCGAGGCGGCCAGGTAGGACAGTTCCTGTTCTTGGGCTCGCTGGTCGAACGCCGTCTGATCGGGGAAGCGGTGCAACAGCGTGGTCAGCCACCACGAGAACCGCACCGCACCCCACACTCGGCGTAGAGCCATGTCGGAGTAGCTATCGAGGAACGAATCGTCGCCCTGATAGTGCTGGATGAACGCCCGAGACAGATAGCGCACATCGGACACCGCCAGGTTCAATCCTTTGGCCCCAGTCGGGGGGACAATGTGGGCGGCGTCGCCGGCCAGGAACATGTTGCCGTGCCGCATTGGTTCGCACACGTAGCTGCGAAGCGGAGCCAGCGACTTCTCAATCGACGGTCCGGTCACAAGCTGATCGGCGTGTTCAGACGGCAGGCGACCGACCAGTTCGCTCCAGAAACGGTCATCGGACCAGTCGTCCACTGAATCGGTAATGGGGGCCTGTACGTAATAGCGGCTCAGCATCGGGTTGCGCATCGAGCACAGTCCAAAGCCACGTTCGTGGTTGACGTACAACAAGATGGGCAGCGGCGGCGTCTCCGACAAGATGCCAAGCCACCCGAACGGGTACACCTTTTCGAACTCTTTGCGTGACGACTCCGGGATGGCCTGGCGGCTGACCCCGTGGAAGCCGTCGCAACCGGCGATGAATTCACAGTCGATTCGTTCGTCGGTGCCGTTCACCCGGTAGGTCACGTACGGGCTGTCGGTGGTGACGTTGTGTAGTGCAACGTCGGAAGCCTCGAACACGATGGAGGCGCCCCGGGCGTCGGCTGCGGCGTACAAGTCTTCCTGAATGCGGGTCTGGCCGTAGGCCATCATCCGCCGATCGATTTTCTCACTGGTGTCAACCGACAGCGTCTCGGTCCCCCGCCAGGCGATGTTGATGGTGTCGTGCACATGGCCTTCGACGTCCAACCGGTCGGCCAAGCCGTGCTCTCGCAGCGTTTCGACGGTCCCCCATTCCAACACACCAGCTCGAATGCGCTCTAGAACGTAGGACCGCGACTGGCGTTCGAGCACGATGTTGTCCACCCCAGCCCGGTCGAGAATGTGGGACAGCAATGCTCCGGCCGGGCCGGCTCCAATAATGGCGACTTTGGTCTGCACGATTTCGACCCTACCGGACCACTACCCTTCCAGTCATGCCCGACGGCGCATGGGAACTTCTAAGTGGAATGCCGCCCCGCAATACCACTCGGCCGGGAGCCCGAGGATCGGTGGCCGACGCGCTGTCGCTTATCGGCGATAGCCAGCGGGTGCACGTGGGCTACAGCTGCGCCGCTCCCCTGACGTTGATGGACGCACTGGCCGACAACGGCGACCGCTGGACGAACCTGGAGATCGTGTCCGGCACCCAACACGGTCGATCTCGACTGTTCGACACTGCGGCCGGCCCTTTCCGGTTCCGGTTGCTGCAACCCAGCGTGATCACCTCACCGTTGCTCGACGCCGGGCAGGCCGACACGGTGGCCGTCCCCTTGTCTCGTTTCGCCACGGTCTGTGCCCCGGGTGGCCCGCTGGCCTGTGACGTGTCACTGGTGCAGGTGTCCGAGCCCGGCCCTGACGGCCGGTTCAGTCTCGGCACTGGCGGAGCGGACGCCATTGAGATCATGCGCCAAACCCCCGTGGTGATCGCCGAGGTGAACCCCCGGATGCCGTACACGTTCGGGGCCACCGAAGTGGAGCGGAGCGAGTTCGACCTACTGGTCGACGTTGAACACGAACTCCCCGAAGTGCAGCGACAGGAGTACGGCGACGCCGAACAGGCAGTGGCCGCCCACGCTGCGGCCGAGGTGCCTGACGGGGCGACCCTGCAGTTCGGCATCGGTCGAATCCCCGACGCCATCATGGCCCAGTTGACCAACCACGCCGACCTGGGCGTGCACAGCGGCATGATCGGCGACGCCTGCATCGACTTGGTGGAAGCGGGGGCGCTCACCGGCTCGGCCAAGTCGTTCGATCAGGGCAAGGTGGTTGGTGGCGTGGTCATTGGTTCCCGTCGCTGCTTCGACTGGGTCGACGGCAACCCCGACGTGTTGATCGTGCCGTCGGCCTACTCCCACGGGTTGGCGACGCTGCTGAGGCTCAAACGCTTCACGGCAATCAACTCGGTGGTGGAAGTGGCGTTGGACGGTTCGGCCAATGCGACCCACATCGCCACCAGCCACACCGCTACCGGTTCCGGTTTGCGAGTGGTGTCCGGACCGGGCGGTCAACCGGACTTTGCCACCGCAGCCGCGTCAGCACCGGACGGCCGCAGCATCATGGCCATCACCTCAACAGCAGCCAAAGGTCAACTGTCTCGAATCGTTTCGACGCTGTCACCACTGGTTCC
>CALJMD010000434.1 GCA_937981915.1 uncultured Acidimicrobiales bacterium | reverse complement strand
TTCGTCGGCCAGTCGGATCATGGCGGTGAACAGCGAAATGCTGGTGACGGTGGCGGCGAAAAACCACACGTCGTCCAGGAACCCTTGAATGGCCGGGCCGATCAAGGTGATGGCAATAGCTATCGCCACGGTGAATCCGGCCGCCGGCCATGACAGGTGAAACATGGCGAAGGCCACGATGAAGGCCATCATTCCAAGCACGCCCCAACCGCCGAGAATGAATGCCACCAAGACAATGGCTACCAGCACGATGTAGTGAGGCAGGCTTCCCGGATGCGACATCCACGAGGGTCGGAGAGTGTTGATTTCGGCGTCGATTTCTGTGTTGATTTCACCGTTGATGTCACTGTCACTCGCGGACTCGGCGGTCCAGTTGCCGGTGCGGAGATCCTCGTGGACTCCCTCGTCAAGTGTTTTGAAACCGTGGATGTAAATGGCGGCGAACGCCAAAATCAAGCCGGTGACGACCAGCTTGACTGTCAGTGACAGCGGATCGGACCAAATGGAAGCCAGGGGGAAGGCCAGGAACACCAGCCAGACTGCGGCTAGCAGCCAGCCGTGGTTCCCGACCTGATCCCCCATTCGTTTCCAGTTGGAGGCGACGGTCACTGGCGAGCTCGACCGCGGCGGACCAGGGTTACCGTCGCTATTGCCAGCACTGTGGTCCATACCACGACATTAGCCACCGGTTGCCAAAGAGGCTCAGTGATGAGGTTGCCGGTTTCAGGATCGAGCGTTCCACCGTCGGTGAGCGGCCACCGGGCCAGCGAGGCGTAGCCGTAGAGCGGGGTGAACTTGGCGACGGTCAGCAGCCACCCGGTGAGGGGTACGAAGATGTTGCCGAGGAAGGACAACACCACCAGTGACCCGCCGGCGGCGGACACTGCGGCTTCTGAACGGAAGGCCAAACCGAAGCTGAGTCCGTAGAGGGCGAAGGTCGACGCCCCCACCAACAAGATGGCGGCCGATGACGCCCAGACCCACAGTGGGGCACGAGCACCGGTAAGGAACCCGGCGGCGTAGATCAAGATGATCGGTGCCGCGGCGATGGTTGTTGACGTGGCGGCTTTGACCATCACGTACTGGGTGTCGGTCATCGGGGTCAGGCCGAGTTGACGGCTCCAACCCTGCATGCGTTCGACCGCGGCGCCGCCGCCCACGCCGTTGGTGGCGGTGACCGCGCCGTAGGCGGCCATGGCGATCATGATCCACATGGCGACGTTGCCGTTGCCGACGGGCTCATCGGCATAGTCGGGCGAGGCCCCGAACAGCAGGTAGAAGAAGACGGGAAGCCCGGCGGTGAAGAAGACGCTGACTTTGTCCCGCAGTAGGCGACGTAGTTCGAGTCGGTAATAAGTGGCGTTGAATCCTATTCCGTCGTTGACACCGTTCTCGGCAGTGTTATTGGTTGGTTGGGTGGTGATCTGGGCGGTCATCGTGATTCTCCTGCGGTGACGGGGTGGGCTGGGCTGGTGGACTGAGATGGTTGGGCGGTGTCGGTGAGCTTGATGAACGCGGTCTCCAGAGAGGCTGGTTCGATTTCCAGGTCTCGGCCGCCGAGCTCGTTTAGTAGCAGCCGAGCGATGTCGTCCGACGAGGCGGTGTCGATGATGATGCGGTCGAGGTCGCCCGACGCTTTGTCGATGGCGACAGTGTTGACCTCAGGGCGCTGGCCGATGACGGCCACAGCGCGCTCAACGGCGTTCTGCGGCAGGCGGGCTTTGATTGTTCGACCGGATGCCCTGGTGCGAACCTCTTCGGTCGGGCCGTCGGCCACGACCTTGCCGTTAGCCATCAGGATCGTGCGTTGGGCGTAGTCTTCGGCCTCTTGCAGGTAGTGGGTGGCGAACACCACGGTTCGTCCCCGTTCGGCTTCGGCTTCCATGGCAGCCCAGAATTCGCGGCGGGCCTGCACGTCCATGCCGGCCGTGGGCTCATCGAGGAGTAGAAGGTCGGGGTCGGCCAGCAGAGCCAGACCGAACCGGAGGCGTTGCTGTTCACCGCCGGAGCAGGAAACGACCTGGCGGTCGGCGATCTTGTTCAACCCGGCTCGCTCCATTACTTCTTCAATGGAGGCGCCTTGGGAGCCCGACCGTCGATAGGTCGAGGCCACCAGTTGAACAGTCTCGGCGACTCGCAGGTCCCGAAGCAGGCCGCCGGTTTGCAGCACGGCGGACACTCGGCCGTCATTGACAGCCTGCCGTGGGTGGTCCCCGAAGACCAGCACTTCGCCTGACGTTGGCTCGGTGAACCCGAGGATCATGTCGAGCGTGGTGGTTTTGCCGGCGCCGTTGGGTCCGAGGAGGGCGACGATTTCGCCCTGATTGATGTCCAGATCGATCCCGTCGACGGCGGCGACTACCTCGCCGTTCAGGTCGAAGTGTTTGGTGGTTCGACGTAGTTGAATGAAGCGTTCCATACGTTCATGGTGATCGCTTCGGGCTGCGCCCGGTAGACCAATCTGTCACCAGGTGGAGATGACTTTTGTCAGGTCCGGCCAGGGGTTCGGCGGGGTGACATACGCACACCGATATTCGCTCGGTATCGGCACCAAAGTGCCGTTAACTAGGGGAGTGAAGACCCGTATCCGATCAGCCGTGGGCCCAAGCAAAGCCCGCCTGCAGGAGTCCGTTTCGGCCTCCGGCCGGGGCTTGGCTGTGGCCGGTGCCCGCACCCGCAGAGCGTCGGCACAGTTCTACGGCTTCTCCCGACACGGCATGGTGGCCGCTGGTCGCCAGGTCTACACGCCGACCACCAGGAGTGGTGCCACCAAGATGTTGGTGTTGATGCTGGGCTCCAGCCTCATCGGCCTAGGCGTGACGCTGTTCGTCCGGTCCGGTCTGGGCGTGCCCGCCTATGACGTCATGTTGACCGCGCTGCGTGACCAGTTGGGCATCAGCCTGGGTCAGGCCGGTTGGTTGTTCACCGGTTTGTTGTTGGCGGTGGCCACGATTCTGCGTCAACCGCCAAAGCCGTCAGGGATCATCTACATGTTCGCCAACGGCTTGGCTGTGGACACGTTTATGACCGTGATCTCCGAACCGGAGCCGTTGGCGGTCCGGATCGCCTTCGTCGCTCTTGGCACGCTGGCCATGGCTAGCGCCATTGCCTTGGTCCTGCATGCCGGTCTGACCGGTGGTTCGATCGAGTTGCTGATGAACGCCGGTGAGGCACGCGGTTTGAACCCGTTCCGGGTGCGAACCGCGATCGAAGCGGCAGTGGTGGGTGGCGGTTTGTTGCTCGGCGGCGACTTCGGTCCGGCCACCGTCGTGTTTGTTCTGGTGATGAGTCCGGTTCTGCAAGCCGGTCG
>CALJMD010000433.1 GCA_937981915.1 uncultured Acidimicrobiales bacterium | reverse complement strand
CGAAGGGTGACGTCTTGGATGTACAGCTCGACGTCGGAGCTGCCGGAGTCAGAAGAGTTGGTATTGCTCATGTGGTCACCTGCCGGGCGGCGATTTGTTCGGCGGTTCGCAGTGCCGCGCTGGTCATGATGTCGAGGTTTCCGGCGTAGGGAGGCAGGTAGTGCCCCGCCCCCTCGACCTCAAGGAACACCGAGATTTTCCAGCCGCTGAACTTGCGATCCAACTCGGGAATACGAACCGGGTTGTCGACGATTCGGTCGACCTGAACATCTTGCTTGAGCCGGTAGCCGGGAACGTACTCCTGGACGGTCTCCACCATGTCACCGATGGCTTGCTTGAAGTCCTCGGGGTCGCCCGTCTGGGTCAAACAGAACACGGTGTTGCGCATAATGAGCGGTGGCTCGGCCGGGTTGAGCACGATAATGGCTTTGCCCAGGTTGGCTCCGCCGACCACCTCAAGAGCTTTGGCCGTGGTTTCAGTGAACTCGTCGATATTAGCCCTCGTCCCCGGCCCCGCTGATCGAGACGATACGGAGCTGACGATCTCCCCGTACTCGACGGGGGCCACTCGACCGACGGCGGCCACGATGGGGACAGTGGCTTGCCCACCACAGGTCACCATGTTCACGTTGGGAGCGTCGAGGTGCTCGTCGAGATTGACCGGTGGGATCACGTAGGGCCCAACGGCGGCCGGAGTCAGGTCCAGTATGCGCTTGCCGTGTTGTTGTAGAACTTCGTTGTGACGTTGATGGGCCCCAGCCGAGGTGGCGTCGAAAACCAGTTCAACGTCGGCGAAGACATCCATCGCCGTCAGGCCGTCGATGCCCTCTGCAGTCACCGCGATGCCGTTGGCGGCGGCTTTGGCTAGCCCATCCGATGCCGGGTCGATGCCGCACACCGCCACCACCTCGACGATGTCGGAGAACTCCGACTTCTTTAGTAGGTCGGTACCGATGTTTCCTGAACCGATAATCGCTGTCTTCATTGACCAACCTCCTGGCTGTCCGATTCGCCATCTGACTCACTGTTTGATTCACTGTCCGGTTCACCGTCCGATTCAAGGTGCGTCGTCACCGTGCCCAGAGGTCCGAAGTCGACGGCGACGGTTTGGCCGGTGCCAATCGGTTTCATCGGTCCGAGAGCCCCGGTCATGACGACGTCGCCGGCTCGCAGCGGGGTGCCTCGCCGACTCATTTGGTCGGCCAGCCAACGAGCGGCGTTCAACGGGTGACCCAGGCAGGCCGCGCCTTCGCCTTCGGCCGCCAACTGTCCGTCCAGTTCGAGCCGCATGGGAATGGTGCGCAGGTCGACCGCCGATAACGGAACGGGCTTCCCGCCCAGCACGTACAGTCCGCAGCTGGCGTTGTCGGCCACCGTGTCGACAATCCGGATGTTCCATTCCGCTATGCGACTGTCGACAATCTCGATCGACGGGAGGGCGTAGGCGGTGGCCCGGACGATGTCGTTGAAGCTGTGTTCGCCGTGATCGAGGTCATGCTCGAGGACGAGTGCCACCTCGGCCTCCACTCGCGGTTGCATAAGGCGTCCGGCTTCGATCGGAACCCCGTCGCCGTACTCCATGTCGACGAACAGTGTGCCGAAGTCCGGTTGGTCGACACCGACCTGGTCCATGACCGCCTTAGAGGTGATGCCGATCTTGCGCCCTGACACTCGCCGCCCGGCTTCGATGTCAGCGTTGGTGTTGACTTCTTGAACGGCGTAGCCGACCTCAATATCGGTTTCGGTGCCGACGATGTCTCGAATCGGGCCACATGCCACGCCCGATTCGGCCGCGGCCCGCAGCGCTTTGGCTGCGGCCTGGATGTTGTCCTGACTGGTCATGTGCTGCTCGATTCTTCTGCTTCGGCTGCCAGACGTTTTTGCTTGTCGGCCAACAGTTCACCGCCAGCCATGAAATCGGTGTTTGGGAACTCGCTGATCCAGACCCGAACTGCGGTCCGTGGCGCCCCGATATGAGTTGCCATGGCATCGGTGATGGCGTCCATCAACGCCTTCTTCTGTGCCGGGCTTCGGCCTTCGGCCATATGCACGTTTACCAGTGGCATGAATAGTCCTCACAGTTCATCTGGATTGTTCTAACAACGAAGGGGTAACCGGCCGATACCGACCCTTGTGGCGGTTCGAGCGACGCTAGCGAGAGTGAGTTGAATCCCATGACAGGTTCACGAACAAGACAGCCGCTACTGCGGCGGACAATCGTGGTTGTCGCAGCCGTTGCACTGAGCGCAGCCGTTGCACTGGGTGCATGCGGCGGGACGACGGCCGAAGATGCCATTGGCGACGGTGTCGAGTCGTCACTTGCACTGGTCGAAACGTCGACCACGGCTGGCCAGGCTTCTTCTCTTTCTGAGACCACATCAACGTTGGCCAAGTCGTCGTCAAGTGCGGTTACTTCGACGTCTACCACTGCGACGTCATCCAGCGCTTCGTCGACGGTGTCATCGACCATAGGGTCGACAACAAGTCCAACCACCACCACTTCAATCACCACCGACCCTCCAACAACGGTGGCTGCAGCGGGTTCTTCCACAACCGTGACCGGCACTCCGTTCACGATTGGACCGGCAGCCGGCGAGGCTATGGCCGTCGTTGGTGTGTCGCACGACGACGTGCTCAATTTCCGAACCGCTCCCGACGCCGGAGCGGCGGTTGTGGCCACGGCTTCACCGCTGTCAACTTCACCGACCATTGTTTCCAACGGATCGGGTGTTGTCACCAGCGCAGGCGACAATTGGTGGAACGTCAAAGTCGACGGCACTGAAGCCTGGGCCAACTTCGGCTATCTCGGTGCCCTGACCGGTGCGAAGACGTCTGTGTTGTCGCAGATCCTGATCGACATGCCTGGTATTACCGCACCCGATGTGGAGTCGCTTGCCCAGAACGTAGCCCATGTACGCAGCGGAGGATCGGGTCAGCCGGTCGTCTTCTCGGCAGAACCGGTGGCCGTCGATGCTCAGGGCGGCGAAGCGGTGATCGATGTTATCGGGGTGGCCGACGCCTCGCTGAAAGGCGAGAGGATCTGGCTCTCGTTCCAGTTTGTGTGGGACAACAGCGATCCGTCCAACCCGGTCGTGGCCGAGGTGGCGCTTTCGGAAGCGCTGATGATGCCGATTTGCGCGAAAGGCGTAGCGAACTCCGCCTGCATATAGATCAGGCCGCACCACGAACACTGACAGATCCTAGGTGACTGTAACTAGCGGTGGCCGTGGTCCCGATGGTCAACGGCTTGGCGTCCGTAGGGGCGCCGGCCATGACCAGCCAACCGGCTTGAAGTTTCTGGCCGTGGCGGCCCAGGTGGTTGGCCAACATGGCCAGGCATCCGGCCGGATCGCCCAGCAGAGCCTCGCCGGTGGCTGAGCCAACCTGTTCGCCATCGATTTCGAAACCGCAGGCGATGGTCTTTGAATCAACCTCTCTAGGCCCAACACCATCGGATCCTATGGCCACCCGGGCGGCGGAGGTGTTGTCGGCGATCACGTCGGTCAAGGTGAAGGAGAAGGCCTCGTAGCGGGAGTCGATTACTTCGATGCCGCCGACGATTTTCTCGGTTGCATCCAACACGTCGTCGGCGGTCACGCCCGGACCGGCCAAGTCCTGGGCCAAGATGAAGACCAACTCGGGTTCGCATCGGGGGTGGATCAGCTCGCTGATCGGAACTTCGGTCCCGGTTAGAACCGATGCTTGCGGCACCCAGCCGTATACCGGTTCACTGACGCCCATCTGTTCCTGCTTGGCCGCCGAGGTCAAACCCAGTTTGGCTCCGGCCAGCACGTCGCCCCGCCCCAGTTGCAGCTCCAGTAGTGCCGCTTGGATGGCGTAGGCATCGTCGACTCCGAGTTCGTCAACCTGCTTCGTTATGGCCTGCACCTCGGTGCGATTATCAACGGCGGAGAGAAGATAGTTCGCCCAATGGGCGTGATCGATCGACACGTTTATCCTTCCGCCTCGGCCGCCAACTGTTGGCGCCGAGCTTCGGCATCGGTATGTAGTTTCTTCATCTCCGCCGCGATGGGGGAGTAGCGCATTGAGCCGTTGTCAATCCACTCGGTAGCGAATTCGGCTCCACGGCCGAACTTCGACCGTTCCAGTGGAAGTTTGATCACGTCGTGTGGTTCACGGACCACGGCGATCGGGTCCTTGCCGGCAACAACGTCGGCGATGGCATCACGGAACATCCGGCGACAGGCCACTACGCCAACATCGCTCTTGGTCAACTTCTCAGTGGTGCGGTCGGCGACGTCGCCCTGAGTAACCCAGGCCATGATGTCTTGACCCTCGATGTAGTCGACGATGTAGGTTCCGTCATCGCGAATCCACTCGATTGGATAGTCGACACACGGCGGGTCCTCGGGGATCTCAGCACCCTCGGGAGCGTGCACGGTGTAGAACATCATGTTGGTGTGGGTGTCGTCAACGGGAACCCGGATCTGCATTTGGAAAACGCCGTTGCCGCCGACCCACATCTTGTAGGGGAACACCAGCGGGTGGCCGATCTTCCAGTCGTCGGACTCTTCGTCCTGGCCGACCAACAGGCGACGCTTGATGATGCCGTGCTCAAACGGATCAAAGGCCACCTTCTCGTGTTTGTTGCCACCGAACGAGCCGGGCATGGCCATGCCCGTTTGCTCGGCGATGAACTCGAAGTAGTTTCCGTGGAGAGCTTCGACGTGATACGGGTCGACGGCGTTCTCCATGATCTGCAACCAGTTGCATGGAATGACGCAGTGTCCAATATCTCGCACGCCGTTCATAACGTACGCCTCATATCGAGGTAGCTCTGGGACGGGCCCATCGCCAACATAGGCCCAGATCAAACCACCCAGCTCCTGAGCCTTGCCGGCCCGGATCCCGCAGTCGGCTCGGAACACCGGAGACGAGTCCGGTTCGGCCAAGATGTCCACACAGGTACCGTCGGTGTCGAATTTCCAGCCGTGGTAGCCACAGCGCAGACCGTCGCCTTCAACGATGCCGTACACCATCGATGCACCACGATGAGGGCACCGCTCGTCGACGATGCCGTAGCCACCGTCACCGGTCTTGAACACCGCCCAGTTCTCGCCTAGCAATCGGGTTTGCTTCACCGGGAACTCGTCAAGCTCGCTCACCAGGGCCACCGGGTACCAGTAATGGCGGAGCACAGCCCCCATAGGGGTGCCGGGCCCAACCTGGGTCAGTTCGTCGTTTTCGGTTTGTGTCATCATCGGAGACCGCTCCTCGGTTGGGGGATTGTGCGAATGCGGGTGTCGGTCCGGTGGTTGAACTAACCGGCGAGGCCCACCACCGAGGGCCCCGCCGGTCAACTTGTCTACAGCTTGGTAACTGTCCCGGCGTTGCCATCCACTTGGATTCGATCGCCGGTCGAAATCTGATCGGTAGCGAAACCGGTTCCTGTCACGGCCGGTACGCCGTACTCGCGACAGACGATGGCGGCGTGGCTCATCATGCCGCCGATGTCGGTCACGCAGGCTTGAATCTTGGGGAAGACGGGTGCCCAGCTGGGGGCCGTAATCGGTGCCACCAGAATCTCACCGTCTTGCAGGTCACCGACCTCTTCAGGGGAGAACACGAC
>CALJMD010000432.1 GCA_937981915.1 uncultured Acidimicrobiales bacterium | reverse complement strand
CGGGGTGGCATGTTCTGACTCTGTGTCATAGGTCCGGGACCGGTACTTTAGGTCGATGGCCATTCCTGTACCGGCAGCGGTCGAGGCCGACGACGCCTGGATCAACGAGATCGACTTTGATCCTGAGGGAGCGTGGCTTCGAATGGGGACACGCAACCTGGGCGAGCGCCCCTGGCTGGTAGTCGACGGCAAACGAAAGGCCGAGCTTGAACTGAAGCAGAAGCTCCTCAACGGTTCCTTTGACGAAGTGTTCGCCGCCGACGCCGAGGCGGACGGGCCATCTACCGAGGTGCTGGCCCTTGTCTCCGACGCGTTGTCCACGCTGGAAGTCCCGCCAGATCAGGTGTCGAGAGACTCCCAGCGGGACGGGGCTGTTCATCCGTTGGATCAAGCTGGAAGAATGATTCAGGAGGATCTGTGTTTGCTGCGCCCGCAGGGAGACGGCACATGGGTGTTGGCGGCGGCATCGTTGTGTTTCCCAAGCCGATGGAGGTTGGCAACCAAGATCGGGCGTGGGCTGAATGCGGTTCACGGTCCGGTGCCTGGCTACGATCCGTCGCTGGTGAGTCGGGTGGACTCGTTGATGACCCGTCTGGCATCGCGGGCATCGGCCACGGCCCACACCAAGCCAAGTTCGGTTGTCTGGCGGCGCAACTGGTTCATTCACCCTGATCCGTCGCTCTTTCAACCCGACCGCCCGTCCAGCGAGCCGATCATCACCTCCGACCGGTGTCTCGATGAGTTGTACCTTCGCAGCGAGCGTCAAACGTTGCGGGCACTTCCAGCGTCCGGTTGGGTACTGTTCGCCATCCGAACCCAGCAGGCAACGCTTCGAACCGTAGTCGCCGCCGACGAGCGCAGAGCAGCCTTCGTCGAGCACGTCCGGCACGCTCCATCGGACCTACTCAATCATCGGGGTGTGGATGCCGACCAGCGGGGGGAGCTGCTGGTGGCGCTACTCTCTCTAGACGGTCAACGTCGACCGACCCAACAGGAGTAATCATGCAGGAATTTGTCATAACTGCGGTGGGCAGGGATCGCACTGGACTGGTTGATGCCCTGTCCGGCGTCGTGGCCCGCCACGGCGCAAATTGGGAGCGAAGCTCGATGGCCGAGTTGGCCGGCACCTTTGCCGGGGTAGTTCTCGTTCGAGTTCCGACTGCTTCAGTTGATGCCTTACTTGCCGATCTCGACCGGATCGAAGCCGATGGCATCTTGCGGCTGGAAGTTGAGCGGGCGGGACCCGAACCGGCATCGGCCCCTGGCGGTTCCCGTTTCCGTGTTGAAGTGACGGGGCAAGACCATCCCGGGATCGTCCATGACATCACCCACGCATTGGCGCAGCGCTCAATCGGTATTGAAACGTTCACCTCAGAGGTGGTTCCCGCTCCACTCGGCGGTCAGATGTTTACCGCGGTGCTGACCGTGCGGTCGGAGCCGGAAATCGATGACGACGAGTTGCAAGAACACATTGAGGACGTCGCCTCTGACCTGATCGTCGACGTCGACGAGGCCGAAGACTAGCGCTCGACACCGAGCAGTCGTTCAAAGAGTACGGCTGCCTGTTCCGAAGCGGTGGCCAGTTGCTCGGCGAAAGAGGTGGCCGATTCTTCGTTGGCGTCGTCGCTGACGGCTTTCACGGCCAACCATTCCAAACCCAGCAGTTCGGCCAGCTGAGCAATGGCGGCGGTTTCCATGTCGACCAGGCTGGCCCCGGTTGCGTCATGCAGCGACCGGCTGCGCTCGGCATCTTCAACGAAGCTGTCACCTGATGCGATCCGGGCGCTCGGAACCGAGGGTTCGTCGGCCAGGATCATAGACGCCGGACCGGATCGGAACGGACTGGTGTCGGGCTCACCGATTGGCAGAGATCCCGCCCGATAGTGAACGAACGCCCCGTGGCGGTGGGCGCCGTAGTCGGCGTGAACGGCGTCGGAGAGCAGGTAGGCGGCAGGCTCCAGTGATGGATCGATCTTGCCTGCAGTGCCGATGATGGTCAGTAGCTCAAGGTCGTAGGTGGCCGCCAGGATTGCCGCTGCTCCGGCGGCGTTAACCTTGCCGATCCCAGGGGTGCAGGCCACCACCGTGACCTCGGGCAGGTCGTTGGTTCGAGCCGCCGTGATCCGGTTGACCTTCAAGCCGGCGACGGTCTCGACGTGACGTTGATGGTCGGGTAGAAAGGCCCGCTGTTCGGCGTAGACGCCGGTTATCAAGCCGATCCGTTGGTAGCGGGCCAGTGTTTGGCTTGCCTTGTTGTCGTTTGAGGATTGCCGGGACGGTTCGTACATGTGTCGTATGTTCCGCTTAGTGGCCGTCGAAGCTGATGAGGCTGTGGGACTCGATCGCTGCGTCGGACAGCAGATCCGTTCCACCCAGTTCGGGTAGGTCGATAACGAACACGGCGTGCTCGACGACGGCGCCGAGGTCTCTCAAAAGGTTGACGGCGGCGACGGCGGTGCCGCCGGTGGCGAGAAGGTCATCGACGACAATGCACGGAGTTCCAGCGGCCACGTCGTCAACGTGGACTTCCAGGCTGTCGCTGCCGTACTCCAACTGATACTCGATCGAACGCGTTTCTCGAGGCAACTTGCCCGGCTTACGAACCAGAACCTGGCCGAGGTGAAGATTCTGAGCGACGGCGGCGGCAAAGGGAAATCCGCGGGACTCGATGGCCGCAAGTACAACATTGGGTTCACGGAGCTCATCAATCAGGGCGGTCAAATGATCGACGGTTGATCGAAAGGCATTGGGGTCACGCAACAGGGTGGTGATGTCTCGAAAGACGATGCCCGGGGCCGGGAAGTCGGGTACGGCACCGACCCGTTCCGCCAATTGGTCTAGACGAAGCTGCTCGGTCATAGAACCTGAGTCTATGACCGAGCAGTGCGACAGTTCCTAGCTGAGACGCTCGACGATCATGGCCATTCCTTGACCACCACCGACGCACATCGTTTCCAGTCCGATGCTCTTGTCGGCGTCCTGCAGTCCGTTGAGGAGAGTGGACATGATCCGTGCCCCGGTCATACCGAATGGATGGCCGATGGCGATCGCACCGCCGTTGACGTTCAGCTTGTCCTGGTCGATGCCGAGATGCTTGGCCGACGGCAGAACCTGAGCGGCGAATGCCTCGTTGATTTCGACCAGGTCGATGTCGTCAATGGTCATCCCAGCCCGCTTCAAGGCCTGTCGGGACGCCTCGATTGGACCGAGGCCCATGATCTCGGGGTTTAGGGCCGAGACACCGGAGGAGATAATTCGGGCGATCGGCGTGATACCGAGTTCAGCGGCCCGGGTGTCGCTCATTACGACGACGGCTGCTGCGCCGTCGTTCAGTGGGCAGGCGTTGCCGGCCGTGATGGTGCCGTCGGGGCGGAACACCGGCTTGAGTTGGCTCACCTTTTCAAGGGTGGTCCCGGCCCGCGGTCCGTCGTCGGCGGCGAGCGTTGAGCCATCGGCCAGGGTGATTGGCGTGATGTCGATCTCGAAGAAGCCTCGGTTGATGGCCTCCTCAGCCTTGTTCTGGCTGCGCACACCCCACTCATCCTGCTCGGCCCGTGACACACCTTCGGCTTGAGCCACGTTCTCGGCGGTTTGGCCCATCGAAATGTAAATGTCGGGTAGGCCGTCGGGAGCCGTCCACGACTCGGCCCCACCTTCGGAGCGGGTGGCAGTGCGTGCCTTGGCCTCGTCGAAAACGCCGTTTTGGCCCTCTGGGTTATCCGATGCGCCATTGCCATAGCGGCTGACGAACTCGGCACCGGCTGCGACGAAGGCGTCGCCTTCGCCGGCCTTGATGGCGTGGGCGGCCATGCGGATGGTTTGCAGCGACGATGAGCAGTAGCGGTTCACGGTCACGCCGGGTACATCGCCGAGTCCGGCCAACACGGAGACGACGCGGGCCATGTTGAAGCCCTGCTCTCCGGCCGGTGAGCCGACGCCCAACATGAGGTCTTCGATCTCGCTCTTGTCCAGCTCGGGTACTTTGTCCAGGGCGGCATTTACGATTTGAGCGGTGACGTCGTCCGGCCGCTCGTCTTTCATCGATCCTTTGAATGCCCGCCCGATGGGACTACGGGCCGTCGATACGATTACGGCTTCAGCCATGAGAGTTTCTCCGTGGTCGTTGAACAGGGCACGGTGCCGGCCCCGTTGGGAAACGTACTGAAACGATACTGCCAGCTGGTCTATTCGAGCGGCTAATCGGGTCTGTACTGTTGCATCATCTGTTCGGCGAAGTCATCCACTGAACCGACCGTCTCTTTGTCCACGCCGAGGACGTGTAGGAGGCTGACGGTGTCGGAGAAGTCCACTCGTTCCGTCGGCGCCAGTTGGGCGAAGGCGGCTTCCCAGGATTGTGGATGCCAGCCTGACAGGGCGGCAGCTTCGAAGGTTTTGCTGCGTTGGTTCAGGTCGGCGCTGGCGTTGTCGCCGGTGTTTCCGTCTTCGACGGTGCGGTAGTCGGTGTTTGATTTGATGAAGTCCAGCTCGGCTGGTGTTGTCCTGTTGGCGCTCCACGCGCTGGCCTGAACCACATGAATCCGCTTCGCTGGTTCGAGGTCGGGCATGGTCTTGACCAGTTGACGGACGACGTCGGCCGTTACGTTCGACGGCCCGCCTTCGATTACCCAAATGTCACCGTCGTCGGACAGCGTTTCTTGCCACTGTTTGGCCAGGTCGGCCACGGCTTTGGTCCGGTCGTCGTGGGCGTCTATCCACTCGTTTGCTCCCCAGATGGCGTCCATGGCGGCCTCTGAGCCTGCAACGTAGCGACGATGATTGGTCCCGTAGGTGCCGTTGGCCACCACGTGGTTCAGGTCGAATCTCGACACCAGCTCCTGTGCCGCTGCGGCTGCGTGCAGGTCTTCAAGGCCAGGGGCGTTGTCGAAGTGGAGTGAGACAAGGTCGGTCTTGGCGTCAAAATCGGTCTCCGTCGGTGCGAGTACCGATCGGGGGAGCGGGGTTGTAGCGCACGGTGAGACGATTGCCTTGTCTTCAGTGATGCTGCGGTGACGCAGCACGATGCGGTCGACCTGAAGGCCGTGTGATCGTCCGGCTAGCTGCATTGTGTATCGCCCCGGTTTGCCGAAGACGATGTCTATTTCGACCTTTTCTTCTTGGCTGATTACAGCGATGGCGTTGTAGTCGAAGCTGCCGGTTGAACGGCCTTCGACCTTGACGAATCCCCCGAACTTGCCGCCATCGACGGGACCGAAGCGGTCGGCGTCCGGAAAGTTGACCCAGGCGTCGTCACCTTGCCAACGCTCTACATCATCGGGTTGTCGCATGGCCCAGGTGAACCGGTATCGGCCGGGCTTTTCGATGGCGAACTGGACGTCGAGCATGTCAGCTGGCTTGCCGCTGTTTCGGCCTGGGCTCAAGCCTTGCCATTCAACGTATTCTTTACCCGTCGCTGAGTCGTTGACCGTCTGCCAGTCGCCGGTAAGCGTGAGTAGCTCCGGTTCGATCGAAACAACACCGCATTGCGGCAGCGGGGCCTTGTCTGCTGTACCGTTACCGGCCACCGATGATCGGGACGAGGAGGCCTTCGGCGTCGTCGTGGTCGAGCCGGTACCGGCGTCGCCCGAATCGTCGCTGTCGCCGTTCTCGTCCGTTGCCCCCGATCCGGAGTCTGTGTCGTTGTCGTCCTGCCCGGCATCGGGGGAGTAGGCGTCGCCCACCATGCCGGCAATGGTGGTGGCGACCAGAGGAGGTTGGCCTGTCGTGGGGGGCGCTCCGAGCGAGGAGTCGGTTGAGCCGTTTGCCGCGTCCGCTTCGCCTGCTGGTCCGTCACCCCCGTCGCCTGACGGATTCAACAAGCCCACCACCGGAATGAGAACCACTAGGGCGCATACGGCAAGTGCGGCTCGAAATGTTGCGGTCGGTCGTAGCTGGAAGAGTCGTTGAACAGGTGAGACGCGAGGTGTTGGTTCGGTGCCGAGAAGCTCATCGCAGGCGGCCATGGCCACGTCGAAGTCGGCCAAGTGGGCGAAGTCGGCGCTCGTCGCCGGGTTGACGGACTTGATCTTGTTGATCACCTCATCGTCGATTAGTGAATCAACGATGAGGTTCGGGTCTTGGCCGAAGCCAGCTGGGTCGTGGCGCTTGTCGGTCACGATGCATCTCCCTCCGGCCGACTGTGGGTCGGTTCGTGTTCGTCCGAGGTCGCCATGAGCTCGGCTAAATGTGTTCGAGCTCGAGCTAGTCGCTTTCGGACGGCTTGGGGTGTTAGTTCAAGTACGACTGCGATTTCGGTTGGTGTCAGCTCTTCCCAACCGGCTAGTACCAGTACTTCTCTGTGGGGTTCGGTCAATTGCGCCATTGCGTCGAGTACGGCTAGTTCTGCGTCGGTTTGATGTTGCTGTGGCATTGGCTGTTTAACCGGCTGGGCCCGAAGATGTTCGAGTAGGTTGCTTCGGCGTTGAGATCCTCGACGTCGGTTGGCGATCACTCGGCGGCTGATGCCGTACAACCAGGGGCGAATCATGTTGTTCTCGGGTCGCTCATCAAAACGTCGCCACAGCACTAGAAAGGTCTCCGACACGACATCGGGGGCTTCGTGGGCCGGGACCCGTCTGGCGGCGTAGGCGGCGACGGCGGCCACATGGTGTTGATAGAGCATTCGAAAGCGCGTTTCAGAGTCGGCTCGCGCAACCTGGTCGGTTCGGCAGGGGTCTCCTGCCGCCGTGCCGGCGATGAATCGAGATTGGGACATGCAGCAGCTGCTTTGTTTACGGCACCGACGGTGTTCCACCTGGCACCGTCCGCCCTACGTGAAGGTACATGTCCGCCTGTGGCCGATTCGACAACCGGATCCTGCTACTCGCCGTTTCTTTACCAACTCTTTGTCAGAGCTCGGTTTCCCGCGGCTGTCAGCCGATTACGTGAAACACCGTCCACTGGCTGGCGGTGGCAGCGGCGGCCAACGCCATGAGTAGGGCATTGCGGGCGAAGTGGCGACCGGAGATCGGTTCCGAGGTGCTGCCCCCGAAACAAGCGCAGGAGGCGGTCTGTCCGGTTTGACGGCCGAAACGTCGTGCCCGCCACAAGACAACGGTGAAACCGGCCAGAAGAGCAAAGGCGATCGGCCCGCCGACCGGGGGAGCGGCCAGTAGGGCGATAGCGGTGAGAACCTCGGTCGCCGGGACGACGACGGCTAGCGCTTGGGCTCCGATTAAGCCGAGTTCGTTGAGGTCCTCGGCCGTGCCGACTCGATCTTTCGCTTTGGCCCGTGCCGCCACGAGCAGGACCGCGGCCACGACCACGCTCGCCGCTGCTCCGCCCGCATTCGCAAACGTGCTCAACATGGCCATGCAACAACGTGATTCGCCAGTAGTGACGCTGTAGGCGGGCTCACCCAAGTGACTCCACATGAGTGTCGAATCGTGTCAACATACAAGGGTGATTCAGGACATTGCCACCCAAACGAAGTCGCCTCGAACGACTGAGTTCGCCGCCACCGTGGAGCAAATCCGGGGATCGATCAGCGGTGAGCTGATCGGCCGGGCTGCCGCCATTGACCATTTGCTCGACTTGCGTTCCGCAGTACGGGATCGCCCGGAGATTGTTGCCAGGGTCGACGCTGTCTTGGTCGAGGTGCCGGGCCAGCGCACGGTCGCCGCAGCGTGGCTGGGCGTAGTGATCACCGACCTTGAACGACTCGTTGCCCTCGCCGGATCGGACACCAACTGGGTAGTGCCAGGACAGGTGGGATCGACGCCTCCTCCGGCGCATCGGTCGGAGCCTCAGTCGCACTGAGCGAACAACATCGGACGCCGCCCTCAATCGTCGCGGTGTCTGTCTAGTCGTTCGGCGCCGGGGTCGATGCCGGGAAGCTGAGGCTGCAGGTCGTAGTGTTTGGCCGCCAGGTCCACTACCAGTGACTCGAGTTCGGCCCAGTTGGATGCCCTTGGACCGGCCAAATCCTGGTTGTACGGCTGATCGAAGACGATTGTTGTGCTGCCGGTTCGCCGCAATGCTTCCACGTTGTGAGGGGCGTCGTCGATGTACAGGTCGGCTCCGACCTGTGGTTTGTCTCCCAGGAAGCAGATGTCTCGGTACGGGATGCGGTGCTCGTCGAGCCAGTTGACCGTGTCACTGACGGTGATGGCGTGACCCCAGTTCACGTAGAGGCGATGCGTGATTATTCTGATCCAGATGCCCATGTCGGAGAGGCGCCACAGAGCTTCAGGGCAGCCGTCCATCACCGGTAGGTTTCTAAACATTCGTTTCTCAACCACGGCGAGACGGTGCAGCCTGACGAATTCCTCGTCGTCGACGCCCCAGTGTTGATATCCCCACCGTTGCGGTCGGTCGAGCGACAGCGGATCGACGCCTCGTTCAGCGGCCACGACGTCGCGAAAACCCAGGTGGTAGTCGGCGCACACACCGTCTAGGTCCACTCCGAGTACGAATTCGTCAGCCATCGGATCCATTGTTGCAGCAGACGGTCTCGTTACCTGTTGTCGATCCTCCACTAATTTTTCTCATCGGGGCGTCTCGCAGACCGGCCGACCCGACATCCTGTTGAAGTGGGGTCCAACGAGACGACGACTAAAGATTTCGCCATCGTAATCGGGCCGGGCAGTTCCGACGGCGGTCCGGATAGCCCGGCGGAGCGGGCTCGCCTGTTCGACATCTCCGTGTCGCAGATTGTCCAATATCGGATTGTTCATCTCAGAGGCGATCTGAGTGACGATCAGCTTTCGAGCTTGGTGGGGCAGCTGTTAACCAGACCGCTGGGTCAGTGGTGGATGCACCGTGACGATCACCTTCCGCCCGGGGCACAGGGCCACGCGTTGGTGTTCGAAACCGGGTTGCGGCCCGGTGTTACCGATCGGGAGGCGGCCGAACTGGTCCAGGCCGCCCAGTTACTTGGGTTGCCGGTCGAAAACGCGTCGATCGGGTCGCGCTGGTTTGTGTACGGGCGACTGCGCAAGAGCCACCGTGAACGTCTTATCCGCCACGTGCTGCACAACGAGGTTATTGAGCGTTGGGCCGAGGGGGCCTTGGCCCCGGCCTATGTCGACGACAGTGCTGAAGCTCCCGGGGTCGCCGCCTTCGACCTGTCTCGGTTTGAGGCCGACGACCTCGTGCAACTTTCAAAGGGGCGCCGTCTCGGCATGTCCCTGGTTGAGATGGAAGCGGTCCAGAAGCACTTTGCCGAACTTAACCAGCCGGTGACCGACGGCGAGCTGGAAACCATTGCTCAAACGTGGAGTGAGCACTGCTCTCATAAGACCTTCGGTGCCTTGATCTCCACTCCCGACGGCGAGGTCGACGGCCTGCTCAAAACGTACCTACGGGCAGCGACAGACACCATCGCCGCACCGTGGGTGCACAGCGCATTTGTGGACAACGCCGGCATCGTGGCCTTTGATGATGACCTGGACTTGGCGGTGAAGGCCGAAACCCACAATCATCCTTCTGCCCTCGAACCGTTTGGCGGCGCCAACACCGGTGTTGGTGGTGTTGTCCGTGACATTCTTGGGGTGTCGGCTAAACCGATCGCTGTCACCGACATCTTGTGCTTCGGCCCCGAATCGGTGCCGTCGGACGACCTGCCGCCCGGCGTACTTCACCCGACTCAGATCCGTTCAGGCGTCATCGCCGGTGTAGCCGACTATGGCAACAAGATCGGCGTACCAAACCTGGCTGGTGCCGTCTTTCATGATCCGTCATACACGACAACGCCGCTGGTGTTCGCCGGTTGTGTGGGCGTACTGCCGGTCGACTCCAATCCGACCCAGCCTCAGGTTGGCGATGCCATTGTCGTTCTTGGCGGTCCGGTTGGCCGTGACGGCGTCGGTGGCGCAACCTTTTCCTCCCAGTCGATGTCGACGTCGACCGCCGAGGTGGCGGGATCGTCAGTGCAGATCGGTGACCCGGTAGTGGAGAAGGGCCTGATCGACGTGATCGTGGCGGCTCGTGACGCAGGACTGTACAACGCCATCACCGACTGCGGCGCCGGTGGCCTTTCCTCCGCAGTGGGCGAAATGGGAGCCGAATTGGGGGCGCAGGTGCAACTCGACCTGGTTCCACGAAAGTACCCGGGATTGGCCCCATGGGAGGTCTGGCTATCCGAGGCGCAGGAACGAATGGTCGTCGCCACTGACAAGCCCGATGCCCTCTTGGCGTTGGCCGAGGCCTGG
>CALJMD010000431.1 GCA_937981915.1 uncultured Acidimicrobiales bacterium | reverse complement strand
AACTCAACGAGTGCTCACCGAGCAAGAAGAACGCTGCCAGTCACTGCTGACCGAGAACCGCAACGCGCTCAACCTGGTTGCCCGCAACCTACTGGAGCACGAGACGCTCAGTGGAGCAGAAGTCAATCGCCTGATTGACGTAGCCAACAAGCAAGACGGCGGATTCTCTGAAGCAGACTTCAGTCAAGCTGCTTCAACCACCACCTTCGAGAGCTGATCGCTCCGAACGTCACTGACAACTAAACGACTAGACCAGGGCCGGCCCAGGAACATCGGGTCGGCCTTCGTCGTTGGTGTGTTCCTGTTCGTTGGAATTCCTGTTCGTCGGTGAGGTGAACTACCGACCCGCTTCGACGGTCTCGAGCGCCTCGTCGAGCTCATCAGCGGCGAAGGGACCGAAGAACGCGGCGTGAACCACCCCTTCTGCGTCGGCTACGACCGTGGTAGGTACGCCATCAATCTTGTATCGCCGGTGAAGACTGTCGTCGTCTTGGACGGCTATCTCCTGAACGGCTCTTCCCGGTGCCTGGCGGGAAACCACTTCGGCCCAGACCTCCGGACACGTCGAGCAGCTCCGAGAGCTAAACACCGCAATCAGCAGTGGGACTTCGGGCTCGGCGAAGTCAGCCCGGTCGAGTTGTCGGGGCGCCCGGTAGCTGGGGGCGGAAGGAGGGTCGGGCCGACGTCGCTGCAACAACGAGGCAACAACAACGGCCAGCACGCCGAGGACCAGTAGAACTACTAGACGCTCCATGGAGAGCTATCGGACTTCGGCCAAGACCGGCACAGCGGGCACCGTATTCATTCCCTGGCCCCGGACAATGGTCGACGTCTCAACCGCCACCGGCACATCAGAGACAATTTCGACCGCTGCCCCACTAACCCCATCGAAGATGAGGGGCACTACGGCCCGTCCCTCAGGGGGAATGCTGGCCGTGAGCGGACCGAGTTCGACGCCGCTGGCTACGAGCCGAATCTCCACTTCCGCCTGTTGGTCGCTAACGATGGCCACTGTCGTTGAGTCCCCGTTGATGGCCACCCAGGGAACAACCCATCGGGTGGAAAGCCTCTCAACTCCCCGTGTCGTGGACAAACCGACGTTGGGAATCGGCTGCGGGATCGGCTCACCATCGAGGCCGAGAACCGGTATTGGCTGACCGGTCGGGTCATCGACATCGCTCTCTTCGGTGGTTTCGCCGGCCTCGTCACCCTCGCCCGCTTCACCATCGGGCGTCTCAGCACCCTCTTCTTCGCCGTCGGCCGGTTCTCCCTCAGCCGCTTCCTCTTCGGCTGCTTCCTCTGAAGCTGACTCAATTGCGGCTGAGGTCCTATCCAACAGGTCGGTGGCCGTCTTCCATCGTTCGACAACTACTGGAAGCTGGTTGGTGACCGAAACGTTCACCCCCAGCTCGTAGGGCAACGGGAAGCCGAAGCGCTCTGCCTGGGCCGCAATGTCAATGATCTCGAAGTTGCCGGGTCGTACCTCTCGGGTGGCGGTTACGACGCCATAAAGGGAGATGTCGTCAGGGTTGTTCGGCCACATCTCGATTTGCACCAACGCGGTGGCGTCAGACTGGTCGGAGACGAAGATCTGTTCACCGGTTTCGGGATCGAGTTCGATGGTCGGTTCCGCCGACTCGGCCGGGTTGAAAATGGTGAGAACGTCCTCCCCTTCGGCGTGAACCCGTCCGGCGGGCAGAACCCAGCCGGTGGCCGGGGTGGGCACCCCGAGCTGTGTGGCGGCGCCCTCGACTCCGAGCTCCCCGTTGAGCACCTGAAGACGTTCGGCTACGAGACGACCGCGCTGAGCAGTGACGATGGTGGCGACGTTGGCTTCGTTCGTGATGTGTTCGCCGACATCGATGACCCGTACTGACCGAGGCGGAACAAACGCACCTTGAAGCGGTAGAGGCTGGCGGCTACGCGCCAACGTTCGAAACTCGACGTTGAAAACAGCGGTTTCGGGGAAGGGATTCATCAACGCCAGATACTGGGTCGAGTCGACCTCGGTGCGACCGCTGGCGAAGTACCAGTTGTTCGATACCGATGTGGCACAGGGACCCTCGGTGGACCCGTTGGCCGTAGTCAGGCGATGAGCTACCGCGCCATCGCCGGAAATAATCTCGACGACCGCTCCGGCAACGTCTGACTGTTGACTGTCAGAGAGCGGCACTGTCACGGTTGCCAGCGGACCAAGTTCCACCCGCCGTCCGGCACCCTGGCCCTCATCGGTCAACACGGTGACGCTGGCAACCGCAGGAGCGGCAGCAAGGTTGGCAACGATCACCTCATGATCGGCAAAACCACCGGTATCGCTCGAACCCATCGGGCAGTACCACGCCCGATTGAGGCTCGGAGGGTCGGTCATGGCCGGGGTAACCACCGAGTCGGTTTCGACCACAGAGGCTTCGACCGTCCCTGTTGGCTTAGAGACCTGGTCGTAGGCGACGCCGGCCGCTACGGCTGCTATCAGAACGAAAGTTAGCGGCCAACGTATCATCGGGGAACCTCACGTCTGGTCTGGCCGACGATCAGACCGACCGCGGCCAAAAGGAACTGACCGAGAATGGCCAAGCGTCGAACAAGACGAGATCCGAACGTCAGGTTCACTTCGCCAGCCGGACCCGAAGGAATCACGACCAGGCGATCAAAGCCCGAGATGATCTCGTCAGTTGCCCCCGACACATCAATGCCTGAATTGTGGACTGAAACCAGGACGCTTGTGTCAGCGGGAACGTCAACGGTCCACGCTCCCGGTCCAACGGTCTCGACTGCGGCTGACCCTGTCGTGAGATCTACATCCAGCTGTTCGGCCGCTGTCGTCGCTTGAGCCTGTTCAACCGATGAGAGGAAGGGGGCGATACCGCTCGACGAACGGTTCCTGAATACAACCAGGTCCGGTACACCCGGGACTCGCTCGAGGTCCAGCTGCTGTGACAATGCCCGCAACAATCCGGCATCGGGTGGAACCACGGGGCCGTCGTACGGTGCGGGGGCCAGCTGCTGGGCCACCACTACGAAGTCGACGCCGTACGGGGCCAACAGGCGACCGAGGCGAACGACCTGCCCGGAGGTGGCCAGGTCGATCTGTCGACCGACTCCCGCGGTCGAGCCGGGAGCGCTCGGGTGCCACCTGCCGGAGAAGTCGGCCAGGGCGTTTTCGGTAACCGTGTACTCGACACCGCCTTGCGATCGGGCTACCCCCGCCGGCAGCACATCGGCGTCACCGATCCACACCACTCGTCCCGGAGCGGCTTGGTCGCCGTCCTGGGCTCGCTGACGGGTGAGGAACTCGACCGACGTGGTGAAACTGGACTGAGGCGCACCCCAACCGCCGTCGAGGGCGCCCACCAAACCACTCAGTAATACAGCGACAGCCGCCACGGACCCCACGGTCAGCGTGGCGGTACGAATTCTGGGAGTGAAGGCCTCTCGGTCATTGGCCATCAGGTCTCGCTCCAACGACAACATGCCTGCCGCCATAGCGAAACAGAGGCCGGCGGCTCCAATGGCCAGGAAGGCTTCAGCGGAGGGCAGTTCGACGGGAATCCAACCACGACGATCAGCCCAACTCAACAGCCATGTGGTCGACGCCAGGAACCAGCCGTGGGCGCTGACGTGGAAGACCTCGCTGCGAGAAACCAAAAGCCCAAGAACACCGAGAGCGGCGAAGCCGAACATCAGAAGCTGTGACGCCGCAGAGCCGGGAGCAAATCGGATGAGGTCGAGCATCGATGTTGACCCGCTCGATAGCGGCTGGGGACCCATCAGCCAGCTCCAGGACACGTCCTGTAGCACGTCGAAACTCCATGGCCCGTGAAGGGCGACCGGGCCGATGATGGCCAGGCCGGCAGCCCCCAAGGCTTCAAGAGGTCGCCCGTTGGCCAACAGCAGCGACGCTGGGATCATTAGCAGCGCCGTTACGACGGCGATCGGGACGACCGACGGGGCGAACGAGGCGACAACGGCAACCAGCAGAGCAAATCGGATCAGACGAACGGGAACCGAGCGGTCAACCACCGTTGGCCCCGGCTCACCGTTTTGAAATCCGAACGGGCTGACACCATGCAGCTTGAGCATGCTGGCAATCAGGTAGGGAGCGGCGGCGAAGACCACCAGGGCCTCCCATTGCCCGGTCGAGAATGCCGACGCTATGAGCGGACAACAGGCGTAGATCAAGGCAGCCGCTGCAGCCGCTCTAGCGCTGCCGAGCGGCCTGAGAGCTCGATACATGGCGATGGGGGCCAGCAGTACTGGCGCCAACGCAACCAACGTTTGGAAAAGACCGGCGGCCCAAAAGAACAAGAACCGGCCGAATGCCAGAAACAAAAAGGCAGTGGGAGCATTACCAGGACCACCGGTGCCGTTGGTACGCCATCCGCTCAGCCATTCGCCGAGAAGGTCACGACCGGACGGAACGATGGGGATCTGACCCACCGGGGCCACTCCCCTGGTCAGCAGGTGCCGGCTGCCGAAAACCACCAACAGGACCATGAACGCAGTGATCACGGTGGCGTCACGGACATTGCCGGCGTCGGCCCCGGCGAAGGAAGAACGAACAGAGCCGACCATGTCGGAGAACCTGTCCTGACGAGCGGAGAACTGGCCACGCGAGAAGTTGGCAAGACGCGCCGAACCTCGAGCCTGTAAACCGGCAACATCTTTGTTGCTCACCGACCTGGTACGTCGCACCAGTCTTCGACGGCGGCGTACATCATCCAGCCGGGACAAATTCCATGGGATTGCGGACAGAACGTCGCGGGCCTGTGAGCGGCGGCCGGCCAACATGGCGGCCAAGCCTTCCAGAAGCACCAGCAGGAACGCCAGCGGAACTGAGGTGAACATGGCCCGGCGGTCCGCAGTGGCCAAAACCGTCCTCAGCCGATGCCGGGTGATGAGCTGTCGGCGCTGGCGAGGATCAGCGTTCTGTGAAAACGCCTCTAGGTGTCGAGCCCGGGCGTCTGGCACAACCAGGACGCGTGCACCGGCGATGTGAGCCCGCCAGCAGAAATCGAGGTCTTCGCCCAACACTTTGATAGTCGGGTCAAATCCTCCAAGGGCGGTGAACAAGTCGGAACGTACCAGCTGCACACCGCCCGGTGCGACAAAGACCTGACGAACAGAGTCGTACTGATCCTGGTCGAACTCTCCTTGTTCAACCTGATCAACCATCACGCCGAAGCGGTCGCTGCCCATGCCGAGCTGGGCGAGCCTACGGGAGTCGTTCCAGCGAACGAGTTTAGGGCCCGCCACGCCAGCGTTGCCTCGATACAGCTCGCTTACAAGAACCGAAAGGCAGTCCGGAGACAAAACCACATCGTCGTGGCAGAACAGCAGGAAAGGAGACCCTGAGACCAACTCAAGAGCCTGGTTGGCGGCAACGCTGAATCCCGGGTCACCGGCCAATCGGTGCAGGTAGGCAACCGGCAGCGCTTCGGCCACCCGTTCGGCAATCGGCTCGTCGCTACCGGCGTCGATGACGAGAACGGACAGGTTCTCGTAGTCCTGGTTCTTCAGCGATTCGAGGCATTGCTCGAAGTGCTCACCGGGGTTGTGGGCCACTACGACCGCGACAACCGCTGGAACATCGCTGCCTGTGGATGGAGTTTGCAGATCAGTTTCGGCAACCGCCGTCACGGCGCCTCCAGTGCAGCCATGGGTGAGGTTCGTCTCTCGCTCACGTCAACACCGAATGCTACTCCCACTTTCGAGCCAACATGCGCAGGGCATCGACGTTGATGGCCTCGGTACTGCATCGTTCCAAATGCCCACGCCACCGCGCCCCGGCGGCAGTACACTTCGGCACCAATGTCGCAGACTGACATCCGCCGAATTGGTTGCTTTACCGCTCTTCGCCCGACCTGGCATACGCCAGCGCGATGCCGTCATAGAGAGGTATCGCCGTGAAGTGCGTGGTCACCGGGGCATCGGGTTTCGTCGGCCCGCACCTCCTCCGACACCTTCGTCAATGCGATGACGTGGTCACGCCGGTCGGTCAACAAAACGGCCCGGATCTGCGAGATCATGCGGCGTGGCGGGAACTCATTGCGTCGCTGAAGCCTGACGTGATCTTCCACCTCGCCGGATGGAGCGACGTTGGGGGCTCCTGGTCCGATCCAGTCACCACCTACGAGGTGAACACCCTCGGGACCATCGCCATTCTCGAGGCGGCACGAGCGGTCGACGGCGTCAAGGTGGTGTTGGCCAGTAGCGCCGACGTGTACGGGCTAGTTGGCCGCAGCCATCTACCCATCTCGGAGTTCAATCCGACCAACCCCCGTTCCCCCTATGGAGCGAGCAAGCTGGCGGCTGAAACAGCGGCCAAGGCCTACTGGGAGGGTTTCGGGGTTCGAACCGTCATCGCTCGCCCGTTCAACCATCTGGGAACTGGCCAATCGGACCGCTTCATCGCTGCCTCGCTGGCCCTCCAGATTGCCGAAGCCGAGGCCACGGGGGGAGGCCGTGTTATACACGGCGACCTCACTCCTGAGCGTGACTTCACCGACGTTCGCGACGTAGTTCGGGCCTACCGTCTCCTCAGCCAAAAAGGTGAACCGGGCGAGGTGTACAACATCTGCTCCGGTAACGCGACGCCGATTTCTCGCCTGTTCGACATTCTCTCCGCCGCGGCGACCGCTCCGGTCCACGGTTACCTGGACCGCAGTCGTGTTCGCCCAGTTGAGCTTCCCGTCCTCCAGGGCAGCTTCATGAAATTACATGCGGCCACCGGGTGGAAACCGTCAACCACGCTGGAAGAAACCCTTTCCGACATTTTGGATGACGCCCGCCTCCGCAACCGGAACAGCAGCGAATCTGTCTCCGAGCAATGACCCACAACGCTGCGGTCGTGGGCCACTACCCTGTACGTCAACAGTCAACAATGCCTCAACATTTTTGCGCTGATCGGCTTCGATCCGTCGAACAGCCAAATTCCATCCGCCGAAGAGTGAGAAGTTCGTTGTGAAAAAAGCGCTAGTTACCGGCCTGACCGGTCAAGACGGGTCCTACCTGGCCGAGTTCCTACTCGAAAAGGGCTACCACGTGGTCGGGATGATACGTCGCTCGAGCACCGTCAACTTCGAGCGAATCGCCCACATCCAAGACGACATCGAGATTGTCCACGGAGACCTGCTCGACGAGTCGTCGCTTCGGCACTTGCTGGATCAACATCGCCCCGACGAGGTGTATAACCTCGCCGCACAGTCGTTCGTGGAGACGTCATGGCAACAAGCCGTTCTCACCGGCGAGACCACAGCGCTCGGCGTCACCCGACTCCTCAACGCCGTCCGACAGGCCGACCCTGGCATTCGCTTCTATCAGGCATCGTCGTCCGAGATGTTCGGGAAGGTACGAGAGGTTCCTCAAACCGAGGAGACCCCCTTCCACCCCCGCAGTCCCTACGGAGTGGCCAAGGTCTACGGCCACTGGATCACCGTCAACTATCGGGAAAGCTACGACCTGCACGCCACCAGCGGCATCCTGTTCAACCATGAGAGCCCACGACGTGGACTCGAGTTCGTGACTCGCAAGATCACCAACCATGTTGCCCGCATCAAATACGGGCTGGCCAAGGAGCTGCGACTCGGCGATCTGGACCCTCGACGAGATTGGGGTTTCGCCGGGGACTACGTCGAGGCCATGTGGCTCATGCTGCAGCAGGACGAACCAAGCGATTTCGTGGTCTCAACCGGCGAAACCCACTCCGTTCAGGAGTTCTGCCAGATGGCGTTTGACCTCGTCGACCTCAACTGGCAGGACTGGGTTGTTCAAGACGAACGGTTTCGGCGCCCGGCCGAAGTCGACCTACTGGTGGGCGATGCCTCCAAGGCCCACACCGAGCTGGGTTGGAAGCCGAAAACCACTTTCGAGGATCTGATCAAGATGATGATCGAGGCCGATCTCGAGCTCGTCGGCCGCCAGGCATACGACATCTAGCCGACCGCCAAATTCAAACCTCGGGGCGGGAATCTACACTGCAGTGTGGAGTATCTCAGCGACGGTGAACGCGACCTCTCAGACTGCTCAGTAGCGGTACTGTGCGGTGGCGTTGGGGCGGCTCGTTTCCTATCCGGTCTGTTACAGATCGTTCCAGCCGAAAATGTGACCGCCATCGTCAACGTCGGCGACGACATCATCCTTCACGGTCTCCACATCTCACCAGACATCGACACGATCATCTACACGCTGGCCGACGCGGTCAGCACCTCACGAGGTTGGGGCCTCGACGGCGAAACATGGCAGGCAATGGAAATGTTGTCTCGTTATGGAGGGCCTGACTGGTTCAGTCTGGGAGACTCCGACCTCGGCACACACCTCTATCGAACAGGTCGACTGGCCGACGGGGCGCCACTGAGCGAAGTAACAGCGGAGATCGCATCCGCTTGGGGTCTCGGATTGTCGATTCTGCCGGTCACCAACGACCGGTTGGAAACCAGGGTGACAACAGTCGACGACGGCGAGATCGGCTTCCAGGAGTACTTCGTTGGACGACAGCACGACGTTCCGGTGACCGCAGTGCGCTTTGTCGGAGCGCAAGACGCTTCGCCGGCGACGGGCGTTGAACAAGCATTGACCGACGCCGACGTTGTGGTCATCGCCCCATCAAATCCCGTGGTTTCCATCGATCCGGTCTTGGCGGTTCCCGGCGTGCGTTCCGCGCTAGAGCGACGCTTTGAGTCAGTCGTAGCCGTCTCACCCATCATTGGAGGTAGGGCGCTGAAAGGCCCAGCCGACCGCATGCTGCGTGAACTTGGATTCGACTCGTCGGTCTTGGGCGTGGCCACCTGGTACGCCGGTCTGGCCGGGTGCCTGATCGTCGATGAGACCGACCGCGACCTGGTCGACAGAGTGAGCGCTCCAGGCCTCTCTGCCGTTGTCACCAAAACCATCATGAGCGAACCTGGCGTGGCCGCCCGCTTGGCCTATACCGCACTTACGTTCGGCGACGCCTGAGTTTCCAACATCGGACAAATGCTGGAACCGCTAGCGGTCCAACTATGTTTGACGTCGATGAGCGAGGAACTTGACCGACCGACCGATCAGGCGACATCGAGCCCGGACAACCCGGCGATGCAGATGCCGCTAGGCGAGCTGTCGATCCTTCCCGTGCCCGGTCTGCCGGAAATCAAACCGGGTGACGACCTCGTCTCTATGATTATCGATGCCTGCGTGGCCACCCACGGCATCACTCATCATGACGTTCTGGTCGTCAGCCAAAAGGTTGTGTCAAAGGCCGAAGGCCAATTGGTGGCCGTCGATCCCGATGATCCGTTGGCCCACAAACCTCTCGTGGTCGAAGAGGCAGCGCGAATTCTGCGGCGCCGAGGCGACCTGATCATCACCGAAACCAAACACGGCTTCGTGTGCGCCAACGCCGGGATCGACCGATCCAATGTCGCTCCTGACGTCGCCGCTCTTCTCCCTGAGGATTCCGATCGTTCGGCCCGCCGACTGCGAGACGCCATCAGTGGCCGCCTCAAAACCGATGTGGGAGTAATCGTGGCCGACACCTTCGGCAGGCCGTGGCGCAGAGGCCTGACTGACGTCGCACTGGGAAGCGCCGGTCTTGTCGCAGTGCTCGATCTAAGAGGGTCCAATGACGCCCTTGGCAAAGAACTCCACGTCACCGAGGTTTGTATTGTCGATCAGCTTGCCGGGGCGGCCGAACTGGTGCGAGGAAAGTCCACCGGCACTGCGGTGGCGATCGTCAG
>CALJMD010000430.1 GCA_937981915.1 uncultured Acidimicrobiales bacterium | reverse complement strand
GGTCGGTAGAGCACCAGGCCCGACTCCGAACATAATCCGGCCACGGGTCAGATGGTCCAACAGCACCATTCGCTCAGCCGTCCACAGTGGGTTGTGATACGGCAGCGACACTACGCCGGTGCCCAACTTGATGTTGTTGGTCCGCGCTGCGGCTGAGGCGATGAAGATCTCCGGTGAGGCGATGATCTCACTACCGGCCGAATGGTGTTCACCGATCCAGGCCTCGTCGAAGCCGAGTCGATCCATATGTTCGATCAGCTCGAGATCCCATTCGAGGGAGAGTGTCGGGTTGTGGTCGGGTGGGTGGAACGGAGCTATGAAGCTCCCGAATCGCATACGCATTTGAAAAAGGATCCCCCTTGTTGAGGCATAGGTGTGCCGCGTCGCCTTGGATGGAGCGCGACGTCTATTCCATCCTGACCTGGCCGGTTGTAAACATCAAATTGCGGTCCTCAGTAGCGCTCTTCTAGCGCAGGGAGATCCCGGCCACCTTGGTTTCCAGGTACTCGTCGAGGCCCTCATGACCACCCTCGCGGCCGAGGCCGGAGTCTTTCATGCCGCCGAAGGGCACAGAGGCCGACGTGGGATTGACGTCGTTGATGCCGATGATTCCGAAGCGCAAGGCTTCGAACGCTTTGACGGATGTCTTCATCGAGTCGGTGTAGACGTAGGCGGCCAGCCCGTAGTGGGTGTCGTTGGCCAGTTCGATCACCTGGTCGACGTCGTCGTAGACAACGACGGGAGCCACCGGACCGAAGGTTTCTTCTCGGTAGACGGTCATGTCCGGTGTGACGTCAGTGAGCACGGTCGGGGCGTAGAAGAAACCGCGATCCAAACCGTTGTCGGTCAGGCGCTGACCGCCGACCGGCACGCCAGCCCCTTTGTCTCTGGCGTCTTCCACCTGGGCCGCCACTTTGTCCACTGCGGCCTCGTTGACTAAAGGACCGAGGCCCACTCCTTCATCCGCGCCATTTCCGGTAACCAGGCCGGAGACCCGTTTGGTCAACATGTTGATGAACGCGTCGGCCGCGTCACGGTGAACGTAGAGGCGGTTGGGGCTAATGCAGGCCTGCCCGGCGTTCAAGAACTTGAGAGCAGCCGCACCTTTGGCCGCGTTCTCCGGGTCGGCGTCGGGAAACACGATGAACGGAGCGTGACCACCGAGCTCAACCGACACCCGCTGCAGCGACGCTCCGGCCGCGGCGGCCAGGGTCCGCCCGACGGCGGTCGAACCGGTGAAGGTTAGTTTCCGTACTCGAGGATCGGAGGTGAACACCTCTCCGATGGGTCGAGGGTCGGCTGCTGTCACCATGTTGATCACACCGGCCGGAACCCCGGCATCGGTGAACACGTCGAAGGTTGCCTTGGCGCACAACGGGGTGGCTTCGGCCGGTTTAAGAACGAGGGTGCAGCCGGCGGCTAGAGCCGGAGCCATCTTGCGGGTCAACATGGAGATCGGGTAGTTCCATGGTGTCACTGCTGCCACCACGCCAACCGGTTGCCGGACCGATAGGAAACGCTGATCGGGCCGCCCGGACGGCAGCCATTGGCCGGACAGTCGTCGGGCTTCCTCGGCGAACCAGCGAATGAAGTCCGCCGCGTAGCCCACTTCGAATCGGGCGGCCTTCAACGGCTTACCCTGCTCTTCGGTCATCAGTTCGGCCAAGTCGGCGGCCCGGTCGTTCATGATTTGCCAGGCGTCCATCAAGATGTCGGCCCGTTTGAAGGCGGTGGTGGCCGACCAGTCGGCGAAGGCATCGTCGGCGGCGGTGATAGCGGCTTTGGCGTCCTCGGCGTTGCCGTCGGGCATTGACCCGATCACGTCGCCGGTGGCCGGGTTGATGACGTCGAAATGGTTCTGAGTGGAGGCCTCGGTCCAGGCACCGTTGATGAACATGGGAACCAAGGGTAGACGTCGTTGCAATTTCGGCGTCGAGCTGGTTGCCAGGACGACCCGGTTGACGGGGTGAGGTGGGCTGATGGGATCAGTTGAAGAACCCGGATATGAGGGCAGTGCGCCGGGACGGTACCCTGCGGACTAATGCAGCCGTCTTGTTCCAGCTGCGGGCGACAACGTAACCCCGGCCATCGTTTCTGTCCTCATTGCGGTGCCTCTGATACCGGCGGTGCGGGATTGTCGTCGGCCGGCACGAGGGAGTTGGACGGTCCGGCATTAACGGCCGTGGCGGTAGGCGTTCTCGTGGGGCTGGTTGTCTCCGGTGCGTTGGTGTGGTTCTTCGTATCCCGGGGAGGTGCCGATGGTGGACGGGTCGAGAACGCTCAGGAGTCGGCGACGTCAGCGACACTTTCTATTGGGGTTGAGTCCGAGTCGGCCGGCGATACGACGACAACGGCGCGGTCATCGTCTTCGTTCAGCCAAACCACAATCGATGAGCCCACTGAGACCAGTGCTGATTCGAGCGCGGATGGTGATGCCGATGATGAGGTCGACAGCCAATCTGACAACACCTGTCCAGCAACAGCCAGTGTCGACAATCGAACCTTGTCCGCTGACCAGCGATCGTTGGACTCATCGGTGGTTGAACAGTGGAGCGGCGATGACATTACGGTCATTCTGTGCCAGACGCCCGACGGAACGCTCAGCTACTACGGCAGCAGCGACCGTGGTTCGATCTATCTGGACGCCCGCCGCACCGATGGTGGCTTCACGGCTCGAAACGGCGACACCTCCTACATTCTGCGCGACGGAGTGTTGAGCGTCGGCTACCCCGCCGAAACCCTCCGCTATGAACTGGAGCAGACTCCGTAGTTGGGCGATCGGCCGGGAATCGGCCGTGAATCGGTGTTGATGGTTGATCCATGTGACAGCACCGGAAACGTTAACTAGAGTCGGTTTCAGGTTCCCGCAGTTAGAGGCCCTAACTGCGGTTGGTTGAAGCCCAGGTTGGTTAATCGTCGCTATGTCCACCGCAGCCGAGAACAAGCTTCTCACTGAAACCGGTCCCGGAACACCGGGAGGTCGGCTGCTGCGTTCCTACTGGCAACCGGCCGCGCTCACCGAAGAACTGAACGGCGACCGGCCTGTCATCCCTGTTCGTCTGCTGGGCGAAGATCTCGTTGTCTTCAAAGAAGAGACCGGAGACTACGGAGTGCTGGCTCGGGCCTGCGCCCACCGACGGGCCGACCTCAGCTTCGGGCGCCTGGAAGACGGCGGTCTCCGCTGCCCATTCCACGGCTGGTTGTTCGACCGTGATGGAACCTGTCTCGAAACACCGGCCGAGCCGGAAGGCAGTACCTTTTGTAGCCGAGTTCGCCAGGTGGCTTACCCGGCAATGGAACACAACGGCATCATTTGGACGTGGATGGGTGATGGGCCGCCGCCACCCCTGCCCGGTCTTGACGCCTTCGCCGCCCCGTCAAGCCACGTCTTCGCCTTCAAAGGACTGTGGGAGTGCAACTGGCTCCAGGCCCACGAAGTAGGAGTAGACCCGGCTCACGCTTCGTTCCTCCACCGCTTCTTGGGCCCGGTGGAAGAAGAGTACGGCCTTCAGTTCCGGTCCACCATTGGCGACACCGGGGTGCCGACCACGGTGCTTATGCGCGACGTTCCCAACCCTTCGATAGCGGTGGAGTCGACGGCCTACGGTTTTCGCCTGATCACACTGCGCCCGTATGGGAGCGGTTCCACCGCTGGCGCCAACAACGAGCCGTTCACTCACGTGCGCGTCACCAACTGCATTTTCCCCAACGCCATCACCATCCCAATGAGCTCCGAGATTGCCATCACCCAATGGCATGTTCCCATCGACGACACGTCGTGCTACTGGTATTCGATGTTCGTCAGCTACGGCGACCCGGTCGACTCCGACATCATGCGAGCACAGCGGGTTGATGCCGTCGAGCTTGTCCCCGGAGACCCAAAGACCTACAGACCCAAAACCGGCAGAGCCAACAACTGGGGATACGACCCGGTCGAACAACGAGACCTGACTTACACCGGGATGGGTTTCGACATCAACGTTCACGACCAATGGGCGGTCGAGTCGCCCGGGGCCATCCACGACCGAACCAACGAACACTTGAGTCCGGCCGACGTCGGCATTCGAGCCCAACGCCGAATGATGCTGGCCGCCATGGCCAACCCGGGCCCCGACACCGAAGTAGGCACTGCCGATCCGGCATCACTGCGGGGCCCTGGCTCGGTCGACGCCGTCAGCCGGGACCCTCAACCGCTGTCATCCACTGCGGTCGACGACGCCTGGCGATCGGCTGACGCAAAACGTCGAGCGGCCAGTTCGTGGGCTGAGGACCTGGCCGAAACGTAAACCGCATCCAAGACTTGCAACCACCAACTGAGAAACAAGAGATCCACCGATGACTGACGCAACCGAGCCTGAGGTACCCGACATCGACCGACTGGCCGAGCGGGCCGGCATTGAAACCGATCAGCGGATCGAGATGTGCAACGACGTCTTGGCCGAAATCCGCAGTCGGGAACTGCACAGCGTCCGCCTGGCCTTCGTTGACGCTCACGGCCTATTACGAGGTAAGACGCTGCGGGCCGACCTCATCTCCAGCGCGTTCGCCAACGGGATCGGTATCACCGGTGCTCTGCTATTGAAAGACACCGGTCAACACAACGTGTATCCGGTGTGGGCACCTGGTGGCGGCCTCGACAAACCATGGCTCACGGGGGCCGGTGACATCATCATGTTGCCCGACCCGACCACGTTCAAAGTTCTGCCCTGGTTAGACGGCACCGGTTGGTTGCTGTGCGACATCTTCAGCCCAAATGGGGAACCGGTCGGGTTCTCCACCCGTCGGGTGTGCGCTGAAGCCGAGCAGGCCATGATCGCCGAAGGCTACGGTTTCACCGCCGGGCTGGAAATCGAATTCCACCTCTACCAGATGGCCCCTGACGCCACCGCCGCCACCCGGGTTTCGCCCGGTGGGTTGGCCGACACCCACCCTGGGTGGGTGTACTTGAGTGAGAACCGATTCGACGTCGTCGAACCGTTCCTCGGTGTGCTTCGAAAAGAGCTGGCCGCCCTCGACTTGGCCCCCCGGTCACTGGAAATCGAGTTGGGTCCCAGCCAGGTTGAGTTGACCTTCTCGCCTGGCTCCGGCACACAGGTGGCCGATCAAGCGGTACTAGTCCGCTCAGCCATCAAACAGATCGCCCGTCGCAATGGCTTGTTGGCGACGTTCATGAGCCGTCCCAACTTGCCGGGCTCGTTCAGCTCCGGCTGGCATTTGCACCAATCGGTCACCGACTTGGCCACCGGCGTCAATCTGTTCATCGACGATGGCCTGGTCGACGTGGTCAACGAAGAGCGACCCCCCTCAGCGTTGGAAGGCTCCAATCTGTCGCAGGCCGGTGAGTTCTACCTGGCTGGACTTCTGGCTCACGCCACCGAATCGTGTGTGTTGACCACGCCAACGGTGAACGGATACAAGCGCTACCAACCCGACTCGCTGGCCCCCCTGCGAGTGGCGTGGGGAACGCAGCACCGAGGCGCCATGTTGCGAGTCATCGGCCACAGCGGCGACAGCGCCACAAGAATTGAGAACCGCGTCGGTGACTCGGCCGCCAACCCGTATCTGTACGTGGCCTCTCAGATGTTGGCCGGACTGGCCGGCCTCGAAGCGAAAGAGCCGCCTCCGCTGCCGACGACGGCCCCCTACGACGAGACGGCGGGACCTCGCCTGCCTCGAACTCTCGGCGAAGCAATCGACTCGTTCGAGACCAGCGTTTTGTACCGGGCCACGCTCGGCACCGAGTTCGTCGAGTACCTGGTTGGCTTGAAACGAGCCGAGTGGGATCGCTACCTCGGAGCGGTCACCGACTGGGAACAGAACGAATACCTGGAGCTCTTTTAGGCCTGAACGCCAGAGCCGCTGCGAGTTAGCGTTAGGTCAACTTTCCCAATAGGGCGAAAACCTGTACCGGTCGGCCGGTAGTTTCTGAGTACCAGTCAGTTTCGATTGTCGGCTAGAGGTGGCAGGTGGCGAAGACGGCGAACCCGTCAATAGATGATGCTCTTAGTGATGCGGTATGGGATCGTGCCGCGTCCGGTGACGAGTCGGCGATCGTTGAACTGTACGAGCGGTTCATGCCCTCGCTGATCTCCTTCGCTCAGCGTCGCAACGCCGAGGACCCGGAAGGGTCGGCCAATCTGGCGTTCTACGACGGCGTCAAGGCGCTCCCGAACCTGCGTGCCCGCAACACCCCGGTCTTTCGGGCCTACATCTACCGCGCCATCCGGAACCGGATCGCTGGTCAGCGTCGCCGTCGAAGTCTGGCCACCGTTCCCCTGCCCTCAACCGCCGACTCGGATGTCCCCAATCAGCCGGGCACGTCGCCCGAAGATCTTGTGGTGTCGAACGCTCGGTTTGATTCAATGTTGAGCGAACTCACACCGGCCCAACGAGAAGTGATCCATCATCGTTTCCTGTCCGGGCACACGGTGGCGGAAACCGCCCGCATGCTTGACCGTTCCCCGGCGTCGGTTCGCGGCCTGCAGGAACGAAGTTTGGCCAGGCTGCGGGCGTTGAGTGTGCTGGTTGTTGCCGTTCTCGTCGGCCTCGGCATGTATCTGCTGTCGCAGGATGACACCCCGGTGGTGACCGACACGCCCACCTCCGAGCCGCCCCCGGTGTCGACGCCGGACGAGGATGCCAGCGGTGAGATTCGGGTAGAGCTGGGAGGTGACGGTGAAGACTCTCTGCAGCCCGACGCATCGAGCACGGCATCAACGGTGACAACAGCACCCACGGCGACTACCGAATCGACAGTGGCACCTGAGCCGGTTGGCGTCTCGCTTCGACCCAGTTCGGCACCGGAGATGTGCCTCGGGTTCAACGAGTCTGTTAGGGCCGTCGAGTTGCAGGACTGTCGGGAGTCACCGAATCAGCTGTGGGATATTCGCCCGTCGGGAGTCGATGGCTACGTCGAACTGGCCGTGATGAGTAGCGGCCGGTGTATGCACGTTGAGAACTACTCGTCCGAAGACGGCGCTCGAATCGTGGAGAGCGATTGTGGCCTGGACCAGGACAACGCCCTGTGGGAGTACTCCGAAGGTGGGCCGCTGGTTGCCAAACACTCCGGCAAGTGCGTCACGGTTGATGGCAACAGCCGTCATGAAGGTGCGCCGGTGAGCGTTCGCGGCTGCGGTATCGCCGCCTATCAGTTGTTCTCACGCGGCGCCTAGCCTTCACCTGAACTGGGTAAAATTGCCCAAGTGGCTAAGGAGCTACATCGCGCCACAAGCTCTTGTGGGCTATTCACCTGGTTGGAGAAATTTTCGTCGACAAAGTCGGATTTCGGTCTCGCTCTTGTTGGCCATGACCCTGGTCGCTGGGGCGTGCGGTTTCGGTGACGAGGACGGCGGACAAACCCTGGTTGGCGAAACCGAGGGTCTGCTGGGGGAGCGAGACGGCCCGGAGTTCGACCTTGAATCCGTTGACGATGCATCGTCCACGACACTAGAAGCCACCGCGGACAGCGAACCGCCCATGGTCATCCAGGGCGGTGCTGAAGACGTCGCAGCGCCGACCACTGCGCTTGCTTCGACCACCACGGCGGCCTTGGCCACTACGGCGTCAACGACAACCACTACGACACCGACAACAGCGCCGACAACAACGGCACTCACCACGTCGACCACCAGTGCCTCGAGCACCACTGCTATGTCGATTAGCACCACCGCCAGCTCCACAACTACCAGACCGGCAACGACCACTGCGCCCACCACTGCGGCCCCGACAACAGCGGCGCCAACGTCGGTTGTGGTCGTGACAACCGGCAATCCGGGAAC
>CALJMD010000429.1 GCA_937981915.1 uncultured Acidimicrobiales bacterium | reverse complement strand
GGTTTTTGGGATGCCTCGATCCGTCGGGCCGGAATCGGATCCGACGATGAGAATCTGGGCGAGGCTCTGTTTGATGCGATCCTCAACAGCCCGTCAGGCGTGACATTCAGCGTGGACGACTACGACGAAACCATGCGTCGGCTACTTACTGCCGATGGCAAAGTGAATCTGGTCGTCGCTGAGTTGCTGGAGGAGCTGGCCGGTTTGGCCGACGAGCAGTCCCCGTTGCAGGCTGACGCCGAGTACCCCATGGTTCTGGCCGCAGGCGAGCGCCGCTCGTCAACCGCCAACACCATTTACCGCGACCCGACGTGGCGTAAAGCCGATCAGCAGGGAGCGCTGAGGATTTCGCCTGATGATGCCGGTCGGATTGGTGTGGCCGATGGCGACCGGGCACGAATCACCACCCGCCGTGGTTCGGCCGTTGCCGTGGTGGAGATAACCGACACGATGGGACCGGGTCACGTGTCGCTGCCTAACGGGTTCGGACTCGGTCGGGGCGGACAGTCGTCCGACACGGTCGGTGTCGCCCCCAATGAGCTGACCTCAACTGACGAGCGGGACTGGTTTGCCGGAACCCCACATCACAAACACGTGCGAGCCCGCGTCGAAAAGGTCGGCTGATCGAACCGCGATCGAGCACCCCTAGGTCGGCTACTGTTTGGCCCATGGCCACTCCAATCGATGTTGACGAAGCCCGCCGGAAGCTGGAGGACGAGCACACCGAGGTGATGGAAAGCCTGGGTGACGTGTGGGTGAAAGTCGAGGCGATCAAGGTGTCGAAGCCGACCGACAACGTTCACGACATGCTGAAAGAGTTGGAGGACGCGGTCAAAGAGGCACGTGACGGCGGTGTGATCGGCTCTGGTTCAAACGACCACCGTCGGGCGTTGAAGCGCTACCAGGAGCTGATGGCTCCACCGCCCTAGCCCCTAAGCCATCCTCGCGGTCGGTGCTACCAGGCCACCTGAAGTTCGGTGGGGCCCCGGAACGTGATGTTGGGGAAGTAGGTGTAGTCCTGGCCGTCGACGAGGCGCAGGGTCGGCAGTCGCTCAGCCAGAATCTCGGTGACGATCTCGGTTTCGAACTTGGCGAAGCGGGCGCCGAGACAGTAGTGGACGCCTTTGCCGAAGGAGATGTGTCGGTTGGCGTTGGCCCGGTGGATGTCGAACTGGTCAGGGTCATCAAAGACGTCTGACTGGCGGTTGGCGGAAGCAAAGTTCAAGAAGACAGACGTACCGGCTGGGACCTCATAGCCGCCGACAGTCGTCTCCCTCGTTGTGAGCCGGCGCCACGAGATCTGACTTGAGTTGAAGCGCAACACTTCTTCCACCGAATTGGGGATCAGCCCGGGGTTGGCGCAGACCTCGGCCCACACATCGCGGTGGGGGAGCAGACACATCAAGGTGTTGCAGATCAGGGCGGTCACCGCTTCGTGTCCGGCGAAGGACAGACCGTAGATCACCGACTCGACCTCTCGGTAAGTCATGTCATCGGGGTTTTGCTCCTGGGCGGTCAAGAGTTCTGACGCGAAGTCGTCGCTGCGATCGGCCCGTTTGGATGCCGTGAAGTCTCGACAGTAGCGCCAGTAGGCCAACATGTTTTCGGCGATCTGAACCTGCTCGTCGCCGGTTGGGTGACCCCACGAGAACGCCTTCCGGTCACCGCACCAATTCTTCAACAGCTCGTCGTCTGATTCGGGAAACCCGATGAATCGGAAGATAGTTTCACCTGGTAGTGGGAAGGCCAAGGCTTCGACCAGCTCAGTGTGCGAACCGGCTTGGATCATCTGATCGATCAGTTCGTGGGTTCGTCGTCGGATGTAGGGTTCGAGCGTCTTGAGTCGGCGGTTGGAGAATCCTTGGCGGGTGTACTGCCGGATGCGGCCGTGGTCGGGCTCGGGCCGGTTGGACATGACGGCAACCGGGTCGAAGTCGTCGACGGCAAGGACTTGCTGTGCCGCCGGATCGAGTGGGAAGACGGGGTCTTGAACGTTAACCGAGGCGAAGGTTTCGTGGTCGGTGAAGATGGCTTCGATCTCTGACATCTCCGAGACCACCAGGTAGCCGAGCGACTCGGCGTAGAACACGGGATGCTCCTCCGCCAGTTCGGCAGCGATTCGATACGGTTCGGCCAGGTAGTCGTCGTCTAGGGGGCTCCACGATTGATGCACAGGGCATCCGGCAGGTGCCGGCGGCTGCTCGAGTCGCTCCTGGTGGTACTTGTTAGCGGACATTTGCCTCCTGCATTCTCACGATCTACTCTGACATATAGTTATCATGTTAAACAAATCTGGCCGGGGCGAACCCGGTGCCAGTAACGTCGCCTCCCGAGGAGCCCAGCCAACCACCTATGGCCGCCAGTAGCCACACATTCTCCGAAAACACCGAAGCGGCGACTCAGCACCTGGCCCGCTTCGCTCACGCCCCCCTTGGCCATTTCATCAACGGCAGCACCACCGCGGTGCCAGACCAGGCTACGTTCGCCAACAACTCGCCGATCGACGGCTCCGAACTTGGTGTGGTAGCCGCCGGTACGCCAGCCGATATCGACAATGCGGCCTCAGCCGCCGACGAGGCGTTCGCCCAGTGGTCGACGACCCCGGGCGTGAAACGCAAATCGATCCTCCACGATGTCGCTGACCTGATCGAGGAGCGAGCCCATCAAATCTCTGTGACCGAGTGTGTCGACACCGGTCAGACCATGCGATTCATGAGCGCAGCCGCTCTCCGTGGTGCCGCCAACTTCAGGTTTTTCGCCGACCAGGCCCCCTCATTAGGCGACGGACAATCACTGCCGACAGCCGATCACATCAACTTCACCACCCGCCAACCCCTCGGCCCGGTGGGCGTGATCACGCCGTGGAACACTCCGTTCATGCTGAGCACATGGAAAATCGCCCCCGCCCTAGCGGCGGGGTGCACCGTGGTGCATAAGCCGGCCGAGTGGAGCCCCTACACCGCTCATCTGTTGGCCGAGATCGCAGTTGAGGCCGGGTTGCCGCCAGGTGTTCTCAACGTTGTACACGGCTTGGGCGAAGAGGCCGGAAAAGCTCTCACAGAGCACCGGTTGATCAAGGCCATCGCCTTTGTCGGCGAATCCGCCACTGGATCGATGATCCAAGCCCAGGGCGCACCAACCCTCAAGCGTGTCCACTTCGAATTGGGTGGCAAGAATCCGGTCATCGTGTTTGATGACGCCGATCTGGACCGGGCGGTCGACGCGGCGACGTTCATGATCTACAGCCTGAACGGCGAGCGCTGCACCAGTTCCAGTCGCCTCTTGATCCACCAGTCAATCTACGACGAGGTGGTCAAGCGGGTCGCAGAAAAGATGGCGGCGATCCCGGTGGGGCATCCGCTGGATCCCTCGGCGGTCATCGGACCTCTCATTCACCCGAACCATCACGCCAAAGTGTCTTCGTATCTGGACACCGCACGAGCCGAAGGTGCCGAAGTGCTGGAGGGGACCCCCTGGACCGAAGCCCCCGAAGGCGGCAACTGGGTTACCCCGGTCTTGTTCACCGGGGCCGACAATTCGATGACCATCGCCCGCGAAGAGATCTTCGGTCCGGCCTTAACAGCCATTCCTTTCGCTGATGAGGCCGACGCATTGGCCATTGCCAATGACACCGAGTACGGGCTGGCGGCGTACGTCTGGACCGCCGACGTCGGTCGAGCCCACCGCGTAGCCCGAGACCTGGAAGCTGGAATGGTCTGGGTCAACTCGCAGAATGTGCGCCACCTTCCTGCACCGTTCGGCGGGTCCAAGCGCAGCGGCATTGGTCGCGACGGGGGAGACTGGAGTTTCGACTTTTACACCGAAACCAAGAATGTCGCCATCGCCTTTGACACCCACAACGTCCCTGACCTGTCGGTCGGCTGAGCGCCGAGGAGCACCGTGAGTCTCTACTACGTGCAGAAGTTTCTCTACGAACTCAACCGTGATGAAAATCTTCAATCGGCCTACCACCAGGACCGTCTCGCTGCCGTCACCCCGTACCAACTGACCGAGGAAGAGATTGGGGCACTGACCGGGCCTGATATCGGCCTGCTGTATCACCTGGGAGTGAACGGACAGATTCTGATGCACTTTGCCGCCCTCCACCAGATTGCCTGGGCCGACTACCTGCAGCTGATGCGCGATGGCATAGAAGAGCACGGTCCGGTTCGCGAGGGTGTCTACGCCATGACCGGCTACGAGGGGACCGATGCCCACGCACAGCGGCTGCAATCCCACCCACCTCAACCGAACGATCAGGAGTAGGACACCCAATGCCACTTGTCTACGCCGGTGTTGCCAGCCACGCTCCGGGAATAACCGGCAGAGCTGAGCTGGCCGACCCCGAACCACGCGATGCGTTTTACGCCGCCTACCAAGCCATGCGCGACGCCATCGAGGCCACTGAGCCCGACGCTCTGGTAATTGTCGCTGCGGAACACTTCGCCAACTTCTTCATGAACAACATGCCCAGCTTTGCTGTTGGTATGGCCGACTCGTACACCGGGCCGATTGAAGATCCGGAGTGGTTGGGTATCGACAAATTTGAGGCCCCGGGCAACCGCGATCTGTCGCAACGCCTTATCACTGAAGTGATGAACACTGTCGATGTGGCCTACGCCGAGGAGTGGAAGTTTGACCACGGAATCGCTGTGCCGCTGCACTTCTTGACCCCACGGTTTGATCTGCCGGTGATCCCGATCAACATCAACTGCCAGGGTCCGCCGCTAGCACCGTTGCCCAGGGCGTGGGCGCTGGGGGAGGCCCTGCGGAGGGCGGCGGACGCCGTTCCTGAACGGATTGCCCTGGTGGGCACCGGCGGGATCTCACATTGGCCCGCAACCCCCGACTCGGGCAAGATCAACGAGGAGTGGGATCGCGAGTTCCTTCGTCGCTGGTGCGACGGCGATCGGGAGTCACTGCTGGATTACGACGACCAAGCGGTTTACGCCGAGGCCGGTCAAGGCGGCTTCGAGATCCGAACCTTCATTACGGTGTCGGGAGCCGCCGCCGGAGCGCAGGGCGAGGTCCACTTCTATCACCCGATCCCCATCTTCGCCGTGGGCTGCACCGTCGCCAGCTACCGTCTGTAACTCAGGCTCACTCTCGGCCTTCGGCTTGGCGCTCAAGAGCGCCGGCAAGTTCAGCCACGGACCCCCGGGCACGGTCGAGTAACCCGTCCGGAAGCTCGATTTTGGAGCGCTTGATGGCGTTTAGCATCGAGCTGAGGATCGGGATTGAGGCTTGCCCGAGAGACCATGACCTGCGTGACAGCGACCCTTGCGACAGCTCACGGTCCAGGTTGCGCAACGAATCCAACTCCAGCTCAACCACCTTGCGGTGCCGATGCTTGAGTTGACCTGGGCTCTCGTCGACGTGGTTGACGAGTTCACACAGATCGGCAATGGTCTGAGACACACTGGTTCGAAGCTGCTCCACTGTCTTGATCGTAGGCCCAAACTGGTCTCCTAACGGAGACCGGCTCGCCACCCACAGCGTGTTCACAGCTAGTCGTCGTAGAACGGTGAACATGAGAACTCGTCGCATTGCCGCATCCATTGCCTTAGGGCTTCTTGTCGCCGTTGCGCTCATCGGCTGCGGCGCCGACGGTGACTCAACGACCGCGGCCGGAGACGGAGTCGACGTAGGACTGTTCATGGACGGTGCGCTGCTAGGCGACCCGACCGTCTCGGACTGTGTGCTGAGCGATGGATCAGCCTCGCAGTGTTACGCGTTGACCGTCATTGGAACTCCAATCAACCATGAGGTCGGTCCGTTCTGTCCGACGAGCATCGACGACGATCTCGACGCCGGGGGTCTCTGGCTTGATGGAGAGGACAGCTATGAGATTGACGGGGCGTTCTTCACCGAACTAGCCGAGATCTACGGCGACGACCTCTGGAACAACATCGTCAACGATGATGGCTCGATCAACGTCATCGACAACGCCGAAGAGTTCCAGGTGGCTGCCCGTCCGGACATTACTGAGGAGTACTACTACCACTGTGTCGACGGAAACGTCGAGTGGCTCGACAGTGGATCTCAACCCGCTCACTCGGTGCAGATACCGGTCGTGCCTACGTTGGCCGACGAATCGACCGTGCAGTTCGCAACCGGGGCTCACAGCACGCTTGGTGTCACCCTAAATGGAGCCATGCTTTCCGGTTCGGCTGATATGACCGCCATCCTGGCTTCCTACACCATTGCCGCCTTCGACGACTGTGGAGGCCACATCAATCCTGCTCTCGGCTATCACGTGCACGGAACGGCTGGATGTTCCGATGTGGGCGAAGCCGCCGAGGGGGAGACGGCCCCGTTTGCCTACGCCATCGACGGATTCACCGTGCACGCCCCCTATGAAGCCGATGCGAATGATCTTGACGAATGCAACGGTCACGTCAGTGAGGAGTTCGGGTACCACTACCACGCGTCGTCATTGGAACAGAACGCAACCTTGACCTGTCTCTACGGGCTGACGGCGGAAGGGCAGGCTACCGGTGGTCGGCCAGCAGGAGGTCGGCCCGACGGTGGGGAGCGTCCGGCCGCTCCGGACGAAGATTGACCGCCACCGTTCTTCGGAGAAGGCACTAGCGGTCAACAATCGAACGATGGAAGATCCGCCTAGTCGGTGTCGGCCCGTTGGGTCACCTGGTTAGGATCTGCATCGGCGAGTGCGGTCGTTCCGGCTGCATACGTCACGAACCCGTTATGGTGAATTGCTCACCAAGGAGATCCACCGTGCCTGAATGCCCCACCCCGGACAGCCCCCGCCAGACCAGCTTTGACGGCGAATTCCCGATGTGTATCGACCCGTCGAAGTCGTACACGGCGGAGATGACCACGTCGCTGGGGACAGTGACCATTGCCTTGGACGCCGCAGCAGCGCCGAAGACCGTTAACAACTTTGTCTGCCTGGCCGGCTACAAGTACTACGACGGTCTTGTCTTCCACCGAATTATTCAGGGTTTCATGTGCCAGGGCGGATGCCCGGAAGGCTCAGGCCGCGGTGGACCGGGCTATCGCTTCGACGATGAGTTGCCGAAGCCAGGTCGATACGAGATTGGTTCATTGGCCATGGCCAACGCTGGTCCGAACACCAACGGCTCACAGTTCTTCATTATCAGCGGCCCCTCCGGTGTTGGACTTCCGCCCCAGTACTCCTTGTTCGGCAAGGTTGTTGCCGGGCTCGACATCGTCGACCAGATGGAAAAGGTGGCAACCGGCCCCGGCGACCGCCCGGTGGAGGACGTCGTCATCCAATCAGTTCGAGTCACCGAGTCGTAACTCGGGGGCCCGTTAGGCCTGAACGCCGCTGGTGAAACGATCTTTGAATCGTAAGGCCGGGACCTCCACCAACCGGTAGGAGGCGGCGGCCATGATGCCGGTCAGCGCCAGCGCGCCGATTGACACGACTTCAGCCGCTGGGTCGAAGACGTGTCGGACCAGGTTGATAGCCAGAATGTGGTAGAGGTAGATGCCGTATGACCGGCGTCCTATCGCCACCGCCCACGGATGACTGAGTAGCGACGTGATTCGGTTGCCCGGCATTACGAGAACGGCAGTAATGATCCCGACGGTCAGAAGGTTGACGACCGTCACCACAGCCATCAGATCGACCTCATCGGAGCCAAAGCCAAACCGAGCCAGTACGGCGAGGACTAGTAGCGAACCGGCGAGAAACATTGTGCTGGACCGTTCGCTCCAACGCCGAGCCAAGGTGTGGAACGAATCGGTGTGCACCGCGGCTCCGAGCGCGCTGCCAAATAGGAGCCCGTCCAAGCGAGCGTCAAAGCCGAAATAGGCCCGCTCGTACCCCTGCTCTAGTGGCCACAGCAGGGTGAATCTCCAGGCCGCCGACGCCGCGCCAATGGCCAGTGCGCCAACGGCCAGCCTGGCCGGGCTGACCCGGCGGGCCAGCGCGGCTACGACCACCACCGCCCACAACAGGTAGTACTGCTCCTCAACAGCCAACGACCAGGTGTGCTGTAAGTACATACGCGGCAGTCCGTCGAAGGCGTACACCCAGTTGGAGACGTAGAGGGCGGCGGCGAGCGAATCCTGGGCAATCATCGATGATGAGAACTCGTCGGCGAACAGCCCGAACAGGTTCGTAAATAGCAGCAGAACAAGTAGCGCCGGCACCAGCCTCAATGCTCGACGGATGTAGAAGTTTCGTAGGTCAATTCGGTCGTTGCGGTGCTGTTCGGCCACCAGGAGCGACGTGATCAAGAAGCCGCTCAAGACGAAGAAGACGTCTACCCCGAGCCATCCGTTGGGGAGATAATAGAACGTGCCGACAACGTGAAAGCCGAACACGAGCAGCACGGCGATGGCACGCAGGCCGTCCAACTCGGGAAGGTAACGCCACTTGAACGCTCCCTCCCGGCCGGCTTGGTCTCCGCCGGACCGGCCGATGTTGACCGTTGGATCCGATGTTGTGGACATCTCAGCCGCGCCCGACAAAGGGCATTGTGTTGGCCATGATCGTCATGAACAAGACGTTGGCTTCCGGTGGCAGTGAGGCCATGTGGACGACGGCTTCGGCTGCATGGCGGACGTCCATCGTTGCTTCCGGGTAGGGGCGGGCATCGTCGTCCGAGGCGGGATCTGACTGTTGGTCGCCCGGCGAGGCGACTCCGCTCAACAGGTCGGTAAGGGCGTTACCTATGTCGATCTGGCCGCAGGCGATGTTGAGGTCTCGACCATCCAACGACAGCGACTTCGTCAATCCGGTAATGGCGTGTTTGCTGGCGGTGTACGGTGCTGAGAACGGTCGTGGGGTGACCGACGAGATCGATCCGTTGTTGATGATTCGGCCGCCTTGAGGGCGTTGACGTCGCATTTGGGCGAACGCGGCGCGGGCACACAGAAACGAACCGGTGAGATTGACGTCGATCAGGTGCCGCCAATCGGCCACGTCGAGTTGATCGATCGGCACCGGGGGTGCAGTGGTGCCAGCGTTGTTGAACAACAAGTCGACTCGACCGAAGCGGTCCACGGTTGCGGCAAAAAGCCGGTCAACAGAGACTTCGTCAGCAACGTCGCAAGTGACGGCGAGGCCAGGGTTTGTAAGCTGGGCCACCGTCTCCTCCAAGCGTTCGGCGGTTCGGCCAGCCACGACTACGCTCCAGCCGACCGACGACAGTGCTACCGCGCTGGCCCGCCCAATACCGCTTCCGCCGCCGGTCACAATCGCTACCGAGCCCGTCGCCCGTCGTGTTGTCTCCGCTTGATCACTCACGGTGTGGGAATCCAATCCGTTGCTCGCCTGTTGATCATCATGGTGCTTCCCTGCGTGCCGTAGCGGTAGAGGGAGACACCGGGCCGACCATCGGGCGGCTATGGTCACGTTAGAAGCCACAGCAGCGCACGGCTACCCGTTCGCCCACGTGCTGCGACCATGGCCCGCCGCCGATTTCAGGGCCGAGCATTCACCGTAGAACACCACAGACCTGAGCGCAGGAGCATGATGACCGACGCAACCAGCCCTTCACCGGAACGTTCGTCCGACGGCCGAGACGTCGGCTTGGTCGGCTTGGCGGTGATGGGACAGAACCTGGTCTTGAACCTGGCCGAACACGGTTACCGGGTCTCGGTGTACAACCGCACCACCGAGACCACTGATGAGTTCGTCGCCCGTCAGGAGTTCGGTGACCACATCGTCGGCTATGAGACCATCGAACAAATGGTGGCCTCGCTTAGCCGGCCCCGCCGGATCATCTTGTTGGTGAAGGCCGGGGTCGTCGTCGACAAAGTGATCGAGTCGTTAACGCCGTTCCTCGACGACGGCGACATCATCATTGACGGAGGCAACTCGCTTTACACCGACAGCACCCGACGGCAGACGGCACTGGCCGACCACGGAATTCACTTCGTCGGCGCTGGCGTCTCCGGCGGCGAGGAGGGGGCCCGCAACGGTCCCTCGATCATGCCCGGTGGCGCTTCACAGGCGTGGCCTCACATCAAAGACATGCTGCAGGCAATCTCAGCCAAAGCCGGACCGGGACAAGACGAACCGTGTTGTGACTGGGTTGGCCCCGAGGGGGCGGGCCACTACGTCAAGATGATCCACAACGGCATTGAGTACGGCGACATGCAGGTCCTGGCCGAAGCGTACGCACTCATGTCAGCCCAAGGGCAGTCGAACTCCGAGATGGCCACCACCTTCGATCAATGGAACCAGGGACGGCTTAAGTCGTATCTGGTGGAGATCACCTCGGAGATCTTGGCCCACACCGATGACGATGGCGTCTCGACAATTGACGTCATCCTCGACGCCGCCGGTCAGAAGGGCACCGGCAAGTGGACGGTGATCTCGGCCATGGAGCTGGGCCAACCCATGATGCTGGTGGCTGAAGCTGTTGGCGCACGAATGGTGTCGTCCTTCGTGGAGACGAGAGCACAAGCGCAACAGCTACTGCCGGGCCCCACCGACGGTGCAGGCTCGGACCTTGAGCTGACGCTTGATGACATCGGCGACGCCATCTACGCCGCCAAGTTGATCTCCTACGCCCAGGGCTTCATGACCCTCGATGCCGCATCTAGCGAGTTCGAGTGGAACCTGGACCTCGGTTCTGTCGCCAAGCTGTGGCGGGCAGGCTGCATTATTCGCGCGGTGTTCCTCGACGACATCGCCAGAGCGTATGCCGAGCAACCAGATCTCGAGAACCTGCTGTTTGACCCGTTCTTCGTCGATGCGCTGTCGTCGGCCGTGGGTGGTCTACGACGGACGGTGGTGGCCGCTACCGCCGCCGGGTTGGCGGTCCCCGCCTACGCGTCAGCGCTCACGTTCTACGACGGATTTAGGACGGCTCGGGGCTCGGCCAACTTGATCCAGGCCCAACGCGACTACTTTGGAGCACACACCTACGAGCGCTTGGACAAGCCCCGTGGAGAGTGGTTCCACACCGACTGGGTTGGTTCCGGTGGCGCGGCGGTGTCGGGGAGTTACTCGGCCTGATCGGTGCCGGCTCCCAGTTACTCGGCCTGATCAGGAGGCCCCGTAGAGCTCTTTTTGAAGCGGGGCCGGGAAGCGAACTTTGAATCGGGTGTCACCGATGAACTGTGACAGACGGTCCAGTCGACGCTCCAACGACTCAGTGTTGTCTCGACCTATGTCGGCCAGTAGTCGGTAGTCCAACGAGCCGTCGGCAGTCTGGACCCAGCCGCCCACCACTCGGCCGTCAACCCAAAGGGTTGGGCCAGCGTTGCCGTTGCGGTCGAAAAGCGTCGGGACCATCCCTGGCTCCAAATACCAGTCCCGCTTCTTCCATCCCATGGTGGTTGGGTCCAAACCGGGTAGAGCAGCGGTCCACGTTTCACCGTCGGGCTCCGGCTCGACGTCGTCAGGTAGACACCAGCCGCTTTCGCCGTCGTCAAGAAGTACCTCGACGGCCTCAACCGCTTCCAGGGCGCGGCGAGTTGCAGCGACAGTCCAACCCATCCACCACTGCAGATCGGCTTCGGTCGCCGGTCCGAAGGCGTCAAGCCAGCGGCGAGCCAAGTCACACTGGGCATCGATCTCGGCAGGGTCATTGGCAGGGTCTCCGGCACTGTCATCGGCAGTGTCATTGGCAGGGTCATTCGCAATGTTTCCGGCGATCTCCCACGAGTACTGGGAGTTGATCCACCCTCCGCCAGCGGTGCCCCGCCTGGTGATCTCGCCGTCGAAACCGAGAAGCGACAGTACTCGGTTTAGTGCCGAGTGGCTGGCGCTGTACGGTTTCCCCGGCGCCATTTCCAGCATCACACGAAACTCCGGGAGCCGCGCTCCCAGCTGTCGAGTCGACAGCGGGCCATCGGCTAGCTCCGTCAGCACTGCGGCCGTGGCGTTGACCACCCACCGTTGCGGATCGTCCGGTGCGTTGGGGGCGGCCGTGGCGCCCAGGGCCTTCAACAGCTTGTTGCGTTCCGCTCGGGCGATCTTCACGGTGCAGGCGGCGTGAGCAACCGTCGCCGTGGAGCGGTTGAAGACCCATAACGTCCGCCTCATGGCGTGGTGGCGGACCAAGTGGTCGAGTTCGTTGCGTACCGAATCGACGGTTGCCGAGTCATTGCGGGCCGCCACGGTGAGGTAGACGGTTACCGGGTCGCTGGAATGCAGGCCGACCAAGCAAGCGGCGAGGTCCCCGGTGGAGGGAGACGCCGAAGTCGCACTAGCCAGCAGGCCGTGGCGGCTGGCCATGCGGTTGCGTCGCTGGTCGGTGGTCCACCTGGGTGGAGAGGCCATCCCACCTGTCTAGCCGGTCGATGGCTGGATCCCGGCCAGCGGCAGAGACAGTGTTGTGTCAGACAAGGGTGGATTCGCCCGTCTCGGCTTCCCGTCCGAACCAGCATCGGGCCTCGGTTTCGCCCATGGAATGTAAGGGGCTGCCACGCCAACCTGGAGTTCATGGCACCACCGGAACAAACACTTCACATACCACGATCTGCGCTCTTTCAAGACTTGGTTGGAGTAGTGGAACCCATTGGCCATGTCTCGACGGGAAGTGGAGCGGTTCGACTGGAATCGGTCGGTTCGGAGCTAGGCCGTCCGCTGTCACCTCGAATCCGCAGCGGAGAGGATCGGCGGGGCCGCGGCAGAGCCGGCGAGCGGCGATCAGGTCGATCGGGCGGAGCCGACGCTTCGTTGCACCGACTGGGCTATCCCGGCCTTGGTCAAGACATTCGAGATGACGTATTTCAAGACGGCTTTCTCAGCTGGTTCGAAGACCTTAGATGGGGTACGCCGCTAGCTCGCAAGTTGATTGGCGTGGCAGCGGCGATCGCATTCCTGGCCTTTTGCGTATTTGTCATGATGGTGACCTTCGGCGGGCAGGCGGTGTTGTAGGGGAACCAACAACGGCCGCCGGTCGTCAAGCCAGCAGCTTCCCGGTGGAGGAGGGCTGAATCGGCTTGAAAACCGGCGGTCAAAAGATCTGGTCGGCGGTGGTACGTCGACCGGAGGGGGAGAGGGCCAGCTCAGTTGGCCCAATGAACGTGCCGGAATCCGACCCGCCTATGTTGTTGTGGTGGTGGCATGACGGGGACGGGTTCCGGCACATCCAAGCGTTCGTGGGCGGCGGCTAGGATGGTTACATGAGTGACATCCTCGACGTCGACTTGCTCGCTTTTGAGGGGGGAACCGAGGCGCAGCGCCAGGCCGTGGTCGACGGAGTTCGCACCAGCCTTGCCACCGGGTTCGTCTACACAAGCCACGACATCAGCGGAACCCTGCTGGACGACGCCTACGGCATGTTGAAGGAGTTCTTCTCCCTTCCCGCCGAGATAAAGGCCGACGCGTCAGTACCCGGATCGAACGGACAGGCTGGCTACACCGGTCTCTTGGTGGAAACCGCCGCCAGTTCCGAGACGCCGGACTGGAAGGAAATGCTGAACTGGGGCGCCGACATCCCAGAAGGCCATCCGCTGAGAAAACGATTCCCACATCGATACCTCGGGCCGCATCTTCCCGAGGCGCAAATTCCGGGAATTACCAAGGTGCTAGTCGAGTTTTATGACCGTGTACTTGACCTGCAGCGACGCTTCCTTCGGATCATCGCCGTCGGCATCGGCTGTCACGAAACCTTCTTCGATCGAATGATCACCGACGGAACCACCCTTACCAGAGCCATCCACTACCCGGCGATGGACCTTGCCCCCGGCGAAGACCACGTGTGGGCCGCCGAACACGGCGATATTAACCTCATCACGGCGCTGCCTCGGGCTACCAGCCGTGGTTTGCAGGTAAAAACCGACGACGGCTGGGTTGATGCCATTCCGCCGGAAGACGGTGTGATCATCAACACCGGGATAATGTTGGAGCACCTGACCAACGGAGTGATCCCGCAAGGGATCCACCGGGTCGTAGCTGATCCCGATCAGCCGGAAGACCGTTACTCCGTTGTCCAATTCTGCCACCCGACCCCATGGACCATCCTGGCTCCGGTTTCGTCGTGTGTGTCAGCCGAACACCCTCAGCGGTACGCCGCCATCGAAGCCGGTGACATGCTGGACCAAGTCCTGTACGAGATCAACCTGGTGGAAGACGCCAGGCGAGTTTGAACCACGAGAGAGTGAACGACATGTCCGGATCATCTGACAAGACCTACGCCAAGAGCTTCAGCGACTCCGAGCTGCGGGAGCGTTTGACTCCCGAGCAATACGAGATCACGCAAAACGCCGGAACGGAACGAGCATTCACCGGCGTCTACAACGACACCAAGGACAGCGGCACCTACAAGTGCATCGTCTGTGACGAGGCCCTTTTCACCAGCGACACCAAGTACGACTCGGGCAGTGGCTGGCCCAGCTTCTGGAAACCAATGGAAGGTGACAAGGTCGAAACCACCGAAGACCGCAGCTACGGAATGGTTCGAACCGAAGTCAACTGCTCGTCGTGTGGCGCCCACCTCGGCCACGTGTTTCCCGATGGTCCGCAGCCGTCCGGCGAACGCTACTGCATGAACTCGGCCGCCCTCCGTTTGGATCCCGAGGACGCCTCCTAAGCGGTTTGCCTCAACCGGCGACCTCCCGACCAATTAGACCGACGATCGGGCGTTCAGCCGAATAACCTGTGGTGGTTACAACCGCAACACCAGATCCGATTCTGGTGCTCACCCCAGGAGTGTGTCATGGCCGACGACCGGACCGGAATCTCGAAGCGCGTCGGGAGTATCGCCCCTTCCGCCACCCTGGCCGTCACCAATAAGGCCAAGGCGCTGCGAGCAGCCGGTGAGTCGGTGGTCGGCTTCGGCGCCGGAGAGCCGGATTTCCCGACGCCCGACTACATCGTTGACGCGGCGGCCGAGGCCTGTCGCGACCCGAAGAACCATCGCTACGGGCCGGCAGCCGGCATGCCCGAGCTTCGCGAAGCTATTGCGGCCAAGACTCTTCGTGACTCGGGCTACAGCATCGACCCGGCCCAGGTGATCGTAACCAACGGCGGCAAGCACGCCGTGTACAACGCGCTAGCAGCGCTCATTGACCCCGGCGACGAAGTCCTGATCCCGACGCCGTACTGGACCACCTATCCCGAGCCCGTCGCCCTGGCCGGCGGAGTGACGGTACCGGTGCAGACCAACATCATGAGCGGGTTCAAAGCGTCGGTCGACCAGCTCGAAGCGGCGAGAACCGATCGCACCAAAGCCCTGATCTTCGTCAGCCCGTCCAACCCATCGGGAGCCGTGTACAGCCGCGAACAGGTCGAAGCCATCGGGCAGTGGGCCGCCGAACACGACATTTGGGTATTGACCGACGAGATCTATGAACACCTCGTCTACGACGACCACGAGTTCAACTCTTTGCCGGTTGTGGTGCCGGAGATGGCCGACCGCTGCGTAGTCGTGAACGGCGTGGCCAAAACCTACGCCATGACCGGCTGGCGAGTCGGTTGGATCATCGCTCCGGGGGCGATGGCAAAGTCGCTGACAAGCCTGCAGTCCCATCAGACATCCAACGTTTGCAATGTGGCTCAAGTCGCTGCCATGGCCGCTGTGAGCGGTGACCTTTCCGCAGTGCAGACCATGCACGCTGCCTTTGATCGGCGACGTAAAACCATGCACCAGATGCTCACGGGTATGCGTGGTGTTGAGTGCCTCACCCCTGAGGGAGCGTTTTACGCTTTCCCCTCCTTTGAGGGTTTGATCGGGGAGACGGTCCAGGGAACCACCATCGAATCGACCATTCAGTTGGCCGATATGGCTCTCGAACAGGCAAAGGTGGCGTTCGTGCCCGGCGAGGCCTTCGGCAGCCCCGGCTACGTCCGGTTCTCCTTCGCCCTCGGTGACGACGACCTTGGTGCCGGTCTGCAGCGCCTTGGCGACATGCTTGCCACTTCGTGACCGGTCAAACGATTAGCGGATATCAGTGGCCGTGCGGTTCGTGGCCGTCGCCGATTTCAGCGTCGATGGTGGCAGCCGGCGGAACTCGGCTCAGCGGCCCGGCGGCCGGAGCGAACGCTGCTGGACAGGACAGCATTTGGTGGCTTGAAGGTCGCCCGACCGAAGGAGGTCGGTCAGTTCTGGTCTGCGCGGTCGATGGTGATCGCTACGAACTGGCAGCACCATGGTCGGCGCGAACCGCAGTGCACGAGTACGGCGGCGGAGCCTTTTGGCTTGGCCGCTCCGACGTGTACTTCACGAACTGGGTCGACCAACGGATCTATCGCATTGCCGGCGGGTCCGCCGGGTTGGCCGGTGGAACGAACCCGGAACCGATCACGGCCGAGTCACCCATCGAGCGAGCTTGGCGGTACGCCGATGGTCGAGAACACCCGACGCAGGACTACCTGGTCTGCGTATTCGAAAACCACGACTCGGTCGACGCTGCCGGTCCATCAGGGGCTGGCGAGCCGACCAATACCATCGTCGCCGTTTCCACCAACGGGTCCGGCGATCGTCACACCTTGGTTGAGGGGCCCGACTTCGTCTCGACGCCCCGAATCAGCCCTGACGGTCGATGGCTGTCATGGATCCAATGGGATCACCCCAACATGCCGTGGAACGAAACAACGCTCTACGCGGCTCCGTTGTTCGGCGGGCCGTCGGAGTCGCCCCGTGTCGGCAACCGACAGGTTGTGGCCGAAGGCAACGCCATTCACGGAGCGAACTGGACCAGCGACGGGCGGTTGGTCTACTCGACCGACGCAAACGGGTACTGGAACCTGGCCTGGTGGTCGCCGACCGGTGGGGCCGGACAACTCACCTCCTTGACTGATGGTGAGATCGGTTACCCCTCGTGGGGCTTCGGAACCCAACAGTGGACCGAACTTGGCGATGGCCGGTTGGTCGTTGTCGTCACCCGGGAAGCCTCGGACTCTCTGGCCGTGTTGTCCGGCGATGATCTGACCTTCTGGGGTGATCAGTCGTCGGCCATGACCGTTGTCGGCCTGTCGGGATGCGGTGAGAAGGTAGCGGCAACCGTCGCCAGAACTTCGGAACTGCCGGAGGTCCTGTGGATGGGCGTCGACTCGTCGACGGTGGCCGCAGCGCAGACCATACGCCCGGCCGACGCCATCGCCGTGGGCGATGAGTGGCTGTCGGCGCCATCGTCGATCTGGTTCGACTCCGATGGCCGATCCACTCAATGCTTCTTCTACCCGCCATCAGCGGCAGGGGCAGGCGATGCCGCATCAGTTGATGTCGAGCTTCCGCCGTTGATTGTGTTGGGTCACGGTGGACCCACGGGACATAGCGGCCCGGACCTTCACTTGCGGGTGCAGTTTTGGACCAGCCGAGGGTTTGCGGTCGCCGATGTCAACTATGGCGGCTCAACTGGATTCGGCACCGAGTATCGCGCTCGCCTCGACGGCAAGTGGGGCGTCCTCGACGTTGACGATTGTGTCGCCGCCGCCCGCCACTTGGCGGCTGCCGGTCTTGTCGACGGGGCCCGTATGGCCATCAGAGGCGGATCGGCTGGAGGGTTGACGGTCATGAATGCCCTGATCACCTCCGATCAGTTCCGGGCCGGCACCAGCTTGTACGGTGTGGCTGACCTGGCTGCTCTAGCAACAGACACTCACAAGTTCGAATCCCGCTACCTCGACCGGCTGGTGGGTCCGTATCCAGAGGCAGCGGACGTGTACGCACAACGATCGCCGATCAACCACGCAGAGAAGCTGTCAGCGCCCATGCTGGTCCTCCAAGGCTCCGAGGATGCGGTCGTCCCGCCGCAGCAGTCACGAGGCATTGTGGCTGCGCTGGCCGAACAAGGCATTGCTCACGCCTACATCGAATTTGACGGAGAACAGCATGGTTTCCGACAGGCGGACAATATCGTTCGAGCGCTCGAAGCCGAACTCTGGTTCTACGGTCGGGTGTTTGGGTTTGAGCCGGCTGACGACATCGAACCACCTGAGCAGCGCCAGGGGTTGGACGGGCCCTGACCGGTCGGCCACCATAGACAAAGCCTGTTGTGAGTAACCGCCATGAATGACCGCTACGAACCCGTCTCCGACCGAGTCAAGTCCACTGATGATGTCGAGATCCAAACCTACGACTACGGCGGCCAAGGGCCCTTGTTGGTGATGTGTCACGCCACCGGTTTTTGTGCTCCGGCCTACGAGCCGTTCATCGAGTCTTTGACCGACCGGTTTCGATGTGTTGCCCTCGACTTTCGGGCTCACGGGCGCAGCACTCAACCGAGTCACGGGCACATGAGTTGGGCCGGAATGGCCAGCGACATCAACGCTGTACTCGACCACTACTCACCCGGTCAGCCGGTCGTTGCCATCGGACATTCGCTCGGCGGCGGTTCGCTGGTACTGGCCGAAGCCGCCATGCCGGGACGCCTGTCGGCAATCTGGACGTTCGAACCGATTCTGTTCGAAGGTTCTGTGGACGACGGAGAACCCGATCCGTCATTCATGTCCGATGGGGCCCGTCGGCGCCGGTCGCACTTCGCCGATCGCGACGAGGTATACCAGCGGTATTCCAGCCGCCCGCCCTTGAGTGGACTTGATGACCGGTCGCTTCGCCTCTACATCGAGCATGGATTCTCCGATGCTGGCGATGGGGGAGTCGAGCTTCGCTGCAGTCCTGAATTTGAGGCGCGAACCTTTGAGCAGCATCGCAACGGAGCAGCACACGCCGTCATGAATATCGATGCTGCAGTCGCGGTTGCCATAGGACGCTCAGGGACCAAGGTCTCCGATCAGCTTCGTGAGTTGTTGGACGGCCAAGGCAAGGTCGAGGTCGTCGACTACGCCGACATCTCGCACTTCGGTCCGCTGGAAGAGCCGGAACGGTTGGCGGACGAAGCGGCTACCTGGCTGCTGTCTCGTCCGAGTTAGCCTGAGGTCGCCTCGACGTCAGTTGTTGGAAACCACCAGCTGGATGTTTGGGGCGTCGTCCAGATTCCCGACACGAGGGCGATACATCGACTGAGGAAGAACCCGTCGGAAGCGAGCCAATGCCTCTTCGGCCGAGGGGCGGTCACTGGGGTCAGGGGCCAGCATACGTTGCACCATGCTGGTCAGTAGCCTCGGCCCTGACGTGACGATCTCGTCGAACGGCACCAACTGCAGCGGTTGCCTAGATCGACTGACCACCCGCCCGGCGGCGGCGAAGTGCATCAACGCCCCCAGCGAGTAGACGTCCATGGACTCGGCTGCCACCGCGCCAGGCCGGGTCTCGGGTGCATGGGCGGTGTGTTCGCCTCGACGCCCGGATCCGCTTCCTTCGGGCCGCGGAATAATTGACCCGGTTTCGACCGCCTGCGAGCACTCCATGATCACCACTGTTCCGGACCGTGTTTGAATCGACCGTGGCCGGAGCCCTAGGTGGACGTAGCCGCGTTTGTGAAGATAGTTGAGCGACTCGGCCAGCTCGAAGCCCATATAGAACACGTCGAGGGGATCGAGGCCTTTTTGTTGAGTGGCCACCGTCTCAACGGTGGGGGTGTCCAGCAGCTCGAACACGGCGTACGGCAAGCTGGCGTCGAGGTCGAAACGGTGGCACTCGGCAAAACCAGGGTGTCGGATGGACGACATCACTTTGGCCTCGTTGCGGAGCTGCGTGTGGGCTTGATACGAGACCGGCGCATGGGCCGGGATCTTCACCCGAACCGGTGCCTGACGGGCCTGACTCCAGGCTGCCCAGACATCGGCGTGTCTGGTTCGCCCCAGGAGCCCGGTCGCTACGTACCCGGGAACAACCTCGGAGCCAACGGTGATTCCCCACGGTTCGCTTACCGGGGTGGAAGGAACTGATCGCAGGGCGACAGCGTCCATTTGTCTACGGACCTTCGGGATGGTGGGGGTCGGTCGCCGCCAGAGTTTGGCGTGGTCCCGGTGGGTTCCCCGAGTCCCGGACTCGTTGTATTCAGCCAGGCGGGTGTCTTCGAGTACGAGGACCCGGTCCACCTTGCGGGCCACGGTTACTCGTTGGGACACCGCAATGAGGCTTCGCCCACGAACCACATTGTCGAGGGCCTCGATGACCAGACGTTCCTCGTTCTTTCCTAGACCGCTGGTTGGTTCGATCACAATCAACAAGTCGGGGTTCTGGAGCAACGCTCTGGCCAGGGCGATACGACGTTGCTGGCCGAGAGAGGGGACAATCGGACCAGCGACTGAGCCGTCACCGATGACGGTGTCGAGGCCACGCGGCAGGTACTGGGCAAAGGCGGTGACGAGAGCCTGTTCGGCGGCCCAGTCCACCTGATGCCGGGAGATGCCGGAGAGACCGTGGGCGATGTTCTCCACGATCGATGCCTGGATGATGGTTGGTCGTTCAGGGACGGTCGCAGTGGTGTTACGGATCGTTCGACGGGACAGGATCCCGATGTCGATGCCGTTCACCAGGACGACTCCGTCACTGGGAACAGTCTTGGCCGACAACACGTCGATCAAGCCTTGACGGGACTCGTCGGTCCCGCCGACAATGCATATTTTTTCGCCACTGGCCGCCTCGAGTGACACGTTGCGAAGCAAGATGCTGCCATCGCTCCGGCGAACGGTCACGTTGCGGACCTCCAGTGAACAGTTACGGCGGTCACGGACTCGCCGAAGTGGGGCGAACCGTGCTTGCTGTTCAATTGTGGTCATTTGTAAATTTGGGTTGAGGGGTCGATACCGCGTCGTATGACTCGCGCCGAGCCACTGACGACAGTGAAACTAGCGGCTCGATCGGCTGTGGTAAACCCCGCTGGTGACTACACCCATCAACCAGCTGCGCGCCGTACGACCCTCACGTTGTCGGCTTCGCTACAGCTGTTGATGAACCAGTTGGCCGGTCGGCCTCCACCTCCACCGCTTGTTGTCATGAACCGGGAGTGCTATCGGCGCATCAGTTCACACGACATCCATGTACAGCAGAGTCGCCTGCCCAGGGCAAACAGTTCACTGGCGATCGGGCTGCCGGCTCGACGGTTGAAGTGAGAACCCAACCGTCCTTCGCCTGGCGGTCGGGCTGGGCCGGTGTCAGGAGGCCGGGTGCTGCAATCCAAGGCTGCGCCCCGCCGCCGTTCAGCGGTAAAAGCCTCGATTTCTGATGAGCAGAATTTCTTAGTGGCTACACCTCGATACAAGAGACCAGGGCGAGATGTACAAGCTCGTGTGACGACAGTCGCTCGACAGGCCGGAGGCTTTCCGCGAAGGTTGATCATGCTGTTCACCGCCCACTTGTTCGATTCGAACCCGCTGACGGCATTGCGTCGGTCAGCCCCCTCGGCCACAACAACTCCCGGTTTGCTCCAAGCCCGAACTGCGGTTAGCGCGCCATTCACCCATGGTCTGCCTAAGCCGCAACTGGGCCGCGAAGTCATGCTTGCATGCTGGGAGGACGACGACGCGATCGACCGCTTTTTGGCCAGCGACGCCCTGGGTCGACAGATGGCGGCCGGGTGGCATGCCCGACTTGAGCTCGTGCGCGCTGTCGGCATCTTTCCCGGTCTGCCCGACCTCGACCTGCAGGAACTCGCCGGCGACAAGGAACGTTCGGTGACGGGGCCGAGCGTTGCGTTCACGCTTGGTACTGCCTACGCCAAGACCTTCCCGCAGTTCTTCAAGGTGAACAAAGGCCTCGAGCGGCAGTTTCTCGACACGCCGGACACCATCTGGGGTACGGCGATGGCCAACCTGCGGACTCGCTTCGTCGCCACTCTGACCTTCTGGGAATCGCTGGAGCACGCAAGCGACTACATGAAGTCGGGAGCTCACGGTGCGGCGATGCGCGACCACTACGACCCGGGGAAGGATCCAACAGGCCACACCTTCGTAACCGGAGGCGGCTTCCTTGGGTTTAGACCCTTATCGATAAGCGGTTCGGTAGGTGGGACGAACGCCATCAGCGAGTCGCTCCTCGCCGCATACGAAGGTCGTTAGGGGCCCCGAAGACCCCAGTTGTCAGGCCAGTGACTGGTGAAAGGCCAAGACGTTGTCGGCTGCAGCGAGACCGGAGAGGAACGCGCCTTCAACCTTCGACCCGGCGAACCCGTCTCCGGCCAGCACGACCGGTCCCGGGTTGGTGGCGGCAACGACGCACCGCTCGGCATGCGGTTGCACCGGGCCTGAGTAGCGCCAACGCTTGACCTGAATTTGGGTCACCGCCGCACCGTTGAGGTACGAACGAAGATCTTCGTGGATGGCGGCCAAAACTGAGGCGTCATCGGAGTCCCAAAGCGACGCGGCCAAGTTGGGGTTCAGGTGGAAGGTGACTGCCGGGTCCCGACTGATTCCCTTGGCCTGATTGTCCGCCACGAAGGTAAATGACGGATCGGCCGGTTGCTGTACCGCTCCGGGTTCTGGAAGTTCAGGGCTGCGGTCGAGCGCCGCCAGAACCGCGATCACCCGGTGGTAGCGAACGGCTTGGAGATCGACCAGCCCCTCCACCGAGGTGACTCCGGCTCGCAACAAGGCCAGGGTCTGAGGGATGGGGGCGGTGCAGATGACGGCTGCGGCGACATCGGGTTCTCTCGTGGGCCCCTGGTATGTGACCGTCCATGCTTCGCCGTCATTGATAATGGCGTTGGCTTCGGTTCGCGTCACGATGGTGACGTTGTCGTAAGAGTCGGTCAAGCGATCGGCGACGTGTTTGGCAACGGCGTTCATTCCTGAACTTCCCCGATAACGGGGATGGCCATCGGGGTCCGGGCCGAAACCCTGGCTCCAGACCTCGGCTACACCGGCGTCAACCCACTGGTCGACCTCGGTTTGAAATTCGTCGGAGCGCACGGTGAAGAACTGGGCTCCGTGGTCGAAGACGGCGTGCCCCATCCGCCTGGTGGCGAGACGACCTCCGACGCTGCGGCCTTTGTCCAGCAGAAGTACGGGACGGCCAGCTTCCGCCAAGCGGCGGGCAGCGCTGAGGCCGGCAAGGCCGGCGCCGAGAATGATGGTGGGTTCCGAGGATGAACTCGAAACGCCCTGCGATGGAAGATGTTGGTTGCTCACAACTCTTCTCAGATTAGCGGACGAGGTCCGCCGCCCACGGCGGCGAACCTCACCTAAGCACATTCTTGTCCAAGCAACCTCATTGCCGAGGCTCAGTCAGGCTTGCTAGCGGCTCTCGAATCCGATCCACTGGCGGAACTCGCCACCGTTGAAGTCGTGAACGCCGATGCCGTTGTAGGCAACGGTGTAGAGGGTGTCGCCTACCACTACCGTGCGGAAGATTTCGGGTGCGTGGACCCAGCAGTACTCTTCACTCTCATAGTCGGGCAGGAGAATCTCGGCTTCGACCTCTTCGTCCTCTCGAACGAAGTCGGCTTCAGCGTCTTCGGTGGCGCCATCTTCGCTCTGGTCGACATCTGAGGCCTGGTCGACGTCGGAGTCTTGATCGGGATCCAAGCCCCCTGTCACACCGGTGGCCGGGCTATCCAGCGGGCTAAGTTCGCCGTCGGGACCGACTTCGACGAAGCGACGGGTGAAGCCGTTGGGTCCTTCACATTCCTGAAGGTAAGGATGGGCGACCCGGTCGACCTCGACGAGACTACGGTCTTCGACTCGAATCATGACCGCCTCGGACCCGTTGCGTTCCTCACCGCCGAACTCGGACTCGGGCCGCTCGATGTAGCGCCACCAGCTGACGGGAACGATTGCGGTGTCGTCAAAGTAGGTAAACGCACGGGCGTCGTTGTTCACTGGGGTGTAGCTGTCGCCCTCGAAGAAGTCTTCAGACTCACCGAACCCGGTTGGGAAATCGACCAACGGCAGTTTGTCCAACTGCGTGGGGTTTGCCGGATCCGCCACGTCGAAGAGTGAAACAACAGCACCGCTAATCCGGCCTTCGTCGTCACCGTCCATGCCAACACCCATCAGCAAGCCGTCACCCAGCGGATGCAGGTAGTTGGAGAAGCCCGGGATCTTCAACTCTCCCTCGACCGTGGGATTGGTCGGATCGGATAGATCGATGGTGTACAGCGGGTCGATTTGGCGGAAGGTAACCACATAGCCGCGATCGCCCAGGAAGCGCACGGCGAAGATTTGTTCTCCTTCGCCGAGGCCGCCGACCTGACCTATCGGGCGCAACGCCCCATCGTCTTCGCTCAGAACCGTCACGAAACTTTCGCTGGATACCTCGCCGTCTTCTTCCCAGGGGCCGCCCCATGGGTTGCCGGCAGTGGTGGCGACCCGAAGGTTGCCGTCGTATTCCGACATGGAGAACTGATTCAGAAGGTGACCGATGACAGATCCCGATGCTACGTAGTCAGCCCGGTCAGGGTCGCTGATGTCGAACGTATGGAGGCTGGTGGTGTAGTTGCCATCGCCGCCGTCGATCGGCCGACCATCGTCATCGAACTCGATCCATCGAGGAGTGGCCACGGCAAGACGATCGGTTGAGGCGTACACCGTTGATGCCTCGGTGTAGACGGCAACGGTGTCTTTCAGGTCGAGGCCGTCATCGAGGTCGGTGGTCATCACCACTACCGAACCGAAACCTGCGAACTCTTGGGGAAGGTGCACCCGGTCGCAGTCGACCAGGGGACCTTCGGTCACGATGTTGGGGTCACCGAGTCCTCGGGCCGGGGGGCCGTCGGTGATTCGGTAGGTCGGTATCCACTGTTCGATGGTGGAGTTCTCGATCAGTTCCCGATTGAACTCGGTAGCCGATTCCTCGGCTCCGCGGTTGGACGGCTGGAGGAAGGGGAATCGGTTGGCTGAAGCGGTCAGCACGATGCGGATCGTGCCGTCTATCTCCCTTGCTGACAGGTACGAGCCCTCGAATTCGAGTGTGCGTTCGATCTCACCCCGTTCGAGGTTGACCTGGATCAGCCGGCCGGTCGGTACACCGGGGAGGCGCAGGAAGCTGCTGTCAGCCGAGCTCTCATCGAGGCCTTCCATGAACGGATACTCGGTCCAGCCGGAGCTCATGAGTAGTGCTGTGTCGCCGTTGAGGAACAGCTCGCCGTCCCACACGTCTTCCGGCATGGGAATCGATTTGGTCAAACTCGGCTCATCGCCCGACACGTCAATGACCTGCATCTGATTTTCTTGAACGGTAACCAGGCGACGTCCGTCGGTTTTGACCAGGTCAGCTTCGTCAACCTCACGTTCCTGGTTGTTGGTGCCGGAGAAGCCGGAGTCACCCTCCGCGCTTTCGTTGGCGCCGTCCCGCTGTAGGGCAGCCTCACCGGCGGTTGACGCTGCATCGGTGTCCATCGCTGCGTCGACGCTTTCGGCGTCGGACATGGCCTCTGTCTCTTCGGCCATGTCATCCTCGGCCATTTCGTCGAACTCGCCGAAGTGGCCGAAATCGGACCCTAGTCCGTAGGGGCCGACTCGCTCCACACCTTCGGCAATCAGTCGCTCAAGCAGGGCGTCACAACTATCGAGGGTGACGAGACCAGACGTCAACACGATGTCGCTGGAACTCAGGTCGGCGTTAGGAACGGTGCCGTTGCCAGCATCTCCACCGCCATTGTCAGCGCTGGGCTGGGCGTCGGGATCGCCGGTGCTGCAGGCGGAGCCCAGCAGCATCAGCGCCGCCAAGATGGAGGCGATCTTGGTCGCGGCGGCCGAACGGCCTTTAGGCGGCTGAAGTGAGGGTGGCGGGGATGCGTAGGTCATTGGGGTTACCTCGTTGCGTGATGACATCACGGCATTGTCGATTCGGCCCTATGACGAGGGGAAAGACTGCGCTGGTTCCCGCGGGCCGTAAAAAGTCGGCATCCGTCACCCAGCTGTAATCTGGCCCGCTCCGCCCGCTGTTCGTGCGGCTTGGTTCCCTCGGAATCTAGAGGCCGGCTGACGCCGGCATCCAACTTGGGCGATCCCGCTCAAATGTGCTGATGGCGTCTTCGTGGCGAAGGCTGATGCCGATGTCGTCCAGGCCCTCCACGAAACGTTCGCGGGTCGAATCATCCAACGGGAAAGGCTCGGAGATGCCGAGCGCCGGAACCTCAAGCAGGCGCCGTTCGACATCGACGGTGAAGTCGAGGCTCGGGTCGGCTTCCACAGCGTCGAGCAGCCGTCGACCCAGCTCGGCGGAAACCACCACCGGCACCAGGCCGTTCTTGGTGGAGTTGTTGCGGAAGATGTCACCGAAGCGAGGGGAGATGACGGCATCGAAGCCGCCCTGCTGTATGGCCCACACGGCGTGTTCACGGGACGACCCGACTCCGAAGTTCGGGCCGCCGATCAGGATGCTGGCACCGGCGAAGCGTTCGTCGTTGAGCACGAAGGACGGATCGTCGCGCCACTCGGAGAACAGGCCTTTCTCGAAGCCGGTTCGCTCGACCTGCTTCAGCCAGTCGGATGGGATGATTTGGTCGGTGTCCACATCGGATCGATCAAGGGGAACGGCTCGGCCGCTGACTACCCGTACTGGTTTCATTTCTTCTCTCGCTTCGGCTCTATCTCGTTGACGTGGGCGGTTCGGACTCAGCCGAGATCGGCTGGGTGGGCGAACTGACCGGTGATAGCGGTGGCGGCAGCCACAGCGGGGGAGACCAGGTGGGTGCGACCGCCGCGACCCTGGCGTCCTTCGAAATTTCGATTGCTGGTCGACGCCGAACGTTCGCCGGGGGAGAGCTTGTCCGGGTTCATGGCCAGGCACATCGAGCATCCGGGCTCTCGCCAGTCGAAACCGGCTTCGGTGAACACGGTGTTCAGTCCTTCGGCCTCGGCCTGCATTTTGACCTGGTACGAACCGGGGACAACCAGGGTTCGTACGCCGTCTTTGACTTTGCGTCCTTTGGCTACGGCGGCGGCTTCTCGCAGATCTTCGATACGGCTGTTGGTGCATGAACCGATGAAGACGGTGTCAACGGCGACGTCACGCATCGACCGGCCCGCCTCAAGGTCCATGTAGTCAAGTGCTCTTGCTGCGGCGTTACGGTCCGACTCGCTTTCGAACGAGTCAGGATTAGGAATGCCGGCGTCGAGGGCGATGACCTGGCCGGGGTTTGTTCCCCACGAGACCTGGGGCCCGATGGAAGAACCGTCGATGACGACCTCGGTGTCGAACGAGGCGGCCGGGTCTGAGGGCAGGGCCCGCCAGGCATCGAGAGCCTGCTCCCAGGCTGTCCCGGTTGGTGCGTTCTCCCGGCCTTCAAGGTAGGTGAACGTTACGTCGTCGGGGGCGATCATGCCGGCTTTGGCGCCGGCCTCGATCGACATGTTGCACACCGTCATGCGCCCCTCCATCGACATTGCTTCGAACACCTCACCTCGGTATTCGATGATGTGTCCAATGCCGCCACCGGTGCCGATCCGGCCGATGATGGCCAGGATCACGTCTTTGGGTGACGAGCCTTCCGGTAGCGAACCGTTTACCGTCACGGCCATGGTTTTGGGTCGGACCTGGGGAAGCGTCTGGGTGGCGAGAACGTGCTCGACCTCGCTGGTCCCGATGCCAAACGCCAACGCCCCGAAGGCGCCATGAGTGGCGGTGTGGGAGTCTCCACAGACAACGGTCATCCCCGGTTGGGTGAGACCCTGTTCGGGGCCGATGACGTGCACGATGCCTTGACCGGGCGAACCCATCTCGTGGTTGGTGATGCCGAACTCAGCGGTGTTGGTCCGAAGCGTCTCAACCTGTTTGCGGCTGACCGGATCGGCGATGGGCTGATCGATTGCCTCGGTCGGAACGTTGTGGTCCTCGGTGGCGACGGTTAGATCTGGCCGTCGGACCTTTCGCCCGTTGATCCGTAGACCGTCGAACGCCTGGGGGGAAGTGACCTCGTGTACAAGATGGAGGTCAATGTAGAGCAAGTCGGGCTCGCCGTTGTCTCCGGGGCGAACCACATGGTTGTCCCACACCTTTGCTGCCAGTGTCCTAGCGGTTTCGCTCACTGCTGTTCCTCGTTGTCCGGTATTGTTGTTGCGTACTGGTTCCGTCGGCGTTGTTTCCGTCGGCGAACGTCGTCTGTCAGCGTTCGATGTCAACCACGGTGACGTTCATGTCGCCGTTGGGTGCACTGAAGGTGACCGTGTCGCCAGGGGAGGCGCCAACTAGCGCTTGACCGAGCGGGGAGCCGGGCGACATCACTGTGACGTCGTCGCGTCGTTCCTCGATGGAACCGATCAGGAATCGCTCGACGTCATCGTCACCCTCGTACCGGATGGACACCACACACCCGGCTTGGACCGTGAGTTCACCGTCGGTTGCCGTCAACTCGACGATTTCAGCGTTCTCGATCAGGTGGGCCAGGTGGACGATTCGTCCCTCCATCTTGCCCTGCTCCTCTTTAGCTGCGTGATAGTCGCCGTTTTCCGAAAGATCCCCGAGCTCGCGAGCCGACTCGATCTTCTTGGCGATTTCAATACGCCCGCGAGTGGTCAGATCGTCGTGTTCGGCTTGCAACCGGTCGAACGCTTCCCGTGAGAGTTGTTGAGCTTCAGCCATCACTGCATGCTAGCCAGGAGTGGCTTGAATGCATTCGGGCGCTGACCGACCACCTCTCCGGTGGCTCAGGGGTCCGTCAGCCGCTTCTTGCCAGGTACACGGCGGCTACCAAACCGACGCCGTGAGCGGCAACCCGTTGCAGGTTTCGGAACCGGGCCTGAAGATAGAACTCGTAGTTGGCCATGCTGGTCGCTGCGCCGTAAATTTCACCGACGTCCACGAATGCCGATACCGCTGCCACTGCTACGGCGACGAGCACGAAGCTGTTGACGGCCAGCATGACTCGGGGCCCGGGATCGGCGGCTGAACAACTGAGGCGAATCAGGAGGCCGACCAGACATCCGGCCACTGCGGCTATCCACGGAAAATTCGCCAAACCTGTGGCCTCAGCGAGATACCACAGAGGTCCGATGATCACGATGGACAGGAGTCCACCGAGAAACAGCGTGCCCGCATGACTTTGCTTCCGCTCCACCAGAGCGCTGAACTCGCCGGCGAACATCGAGACGCTTTCGCCTGTCGGCGATTCCTTCTCGGCTTGGAGCCAGGACTCTGGGACCCCTCTCGTGGAGAGCTCATGTGTGGGTCGGTTGCTCGACATAGGGAAGGCGGCCTCCACTTACAAACATCGGCCCACCTGGCCTGGCCTTTAGCCCGCCTGGTCAGGCCGCTAGGGGCAGGAAGCTCGACGGGAACTCTTGGCTTCATATTTGATGGGACCGCCGTACTATGGGTTCCATGACTGAAGCCAGGGAGCAGGGGACCAGCGGCGTCCCGCGAGTAGGTATTGTCGGTGGAGACGGGATTGGGCCGGAAGTGGTCTCCCAGGGCCTACGGGTGATCGACGCCATTGGCATTGAACTTGAGACCGTTTCTTACGACCTGGGCGGGTCTCGGTACCTTCGTGACGGCACCGTGCTGTCCGACGAGACACTCGACGAGTGGCGCTCGCTGGACGCCATCTACCTTGGCGCAGTCGGCACCCCCGATGTGCCGCCTGGCGTCATCGAACGCGGTCTTCTACTGAAGATGCGTTTCGACCTCGACCTGTACGTAAATCAGCGTCCGTTCGTTACCGATTCCCATGACTTTGTGGTGATTCGGGAGAACACCGAAGGCTCCTACGCCGGCGAAGGTGGTTTCCTGCGGAAGGGCACACCTCACGAGGTTGCGACGCAAGGGTCGGTCAACACCCGAATGGGAGCCGAGCGCTGCATTCGCTACGCCTTCGACCTGGCAATGTCGCGGCGTAAGCACCTCACCTTGGTGCACAAGACCAACGTGTTGACGTTCTCCGGTGACCTGTGGCAGCGGACGTTCGACGAGGTGGCCGCCGACTACCCGGAGGTCGAAACCGCCTACAACCATGTTGACGCCGCCTGTATCTACTTCGTGCAGGACCCCCAGCGTTATGACGTGGTGGTCACCGACAACCTTTTCGGTGACATCCTGACCGATCTGGGCGGTGCCGTTTCCGGCGGAATCGGCCTGGCCGCGTCGGCCAATCTCAATCCGAACCGAACCGGTCCATCAATGTTCGAACCCGTGCACGGGTCGGCCCCCGACATAGCCGGGCAGAACAAAGCCAATCCGATCGCGGCCATTATCTCCGGCGCCATGATGCTCCGGTTCCTCGGGGAGACCGAGGCCGCCGACCGGATCGAGCAGGCGTGCCATGCCTGCGCTGAGGTTGAGGGTACGACTGAGCAGGTGGCCGACGCGGTCATCGCCAAGCTTTGACGTGGTTGAGATGACCCCAACCGAGAACCACAACCCGGCCGAGGATGCTGCGACATTGGGGCATCAGCGGAAAGGTCAGCGCTCGGCTGCCTGGCCTGAGGCGGTTGATATCTTCGACACGACCCTGCGAGACGGCTCCCAGTTCGAGGGCATCGCGCTTAGCGCGGAGGACAAGCTTCGCATTGCTCGGCTTCTCGACGAGTTGGGCGTCCACTACATCGAGGGGGGATGGCCCGGGGCAAATCCCCGCGACGACGAGTTCTTCGCTCGGGCTGCGAAGGGTGAATTGGAGCTGGCGTCGTCCACTCTTGTCGCCTTCGGCTCGACCCGGCGACCCAAGGGCAAGGTTGACACCGACCAGTCGCTGGCCAATATTGTGTCGGCTCAGACACCAGTGGTCTGCATTGTGGCCAAGTCATGGGATTACCACGTAACCGAAGCGCTCCGAACCTCGCTCGATGAGGGCGTGGCCATGATCTCCGACTCGGTCCGCTACCTGGTTGAACAGGGCCGCCGCGTCTTTGTCGACTTTGAGCATTTCTTCGATGGCTACCGGCACAATCCCGAGTTCACGCTCCGAGCTGTCGAGTCCGCAGCAATGGCTGGCGCCGAGGCCCTCGTGCTTTGCGACACCAACGGCGGGTCGCTGCCCCATGATGTGGAAACGGCAACCGAGGCGATCGTTCGAGCGTTCCCCGAGTTGACCATTGGAATGCACACCCAGAACGACACCGGGTGTGCAGTGGCCAACGCCGTGGCCGGTGTGAGGGCGGGCGCCACTCACGTGCAGGGGACCATCAACGGCTACGGCGAACGAACCGGTAACTGTGATCTCACGACGTTTATCCCGAACTTGTCGCTAAAGATGGGCATCGCCACTATCGACGAAGACCGAATGTCAAAGCTGACCTCCGTCAGCGGTCATGTGGCGGAAATCGTCAACTTACCCCCCATGCCGCAGCAGCCCTATGTGGGCAAGTCGGCGTTCGCCCACAAGGCCGGGCTGCACACTTCGGCCATCGCTCGGCGTCCTGACGCCTACGAGCACGTCGAACCGGCATGGGTCGGAAACGGTACTCGCTTCCTGGTGTCCGACTTGTCCGGTCGATCGACGGTCGAGTTGAAAGCCCGGGAGATGGGGCTCGAATTGGACGGCGGCCAACTGGGCGACGTCCTCGACGAACTCAAGAAACTGGAACACGCCGGCTATCACTTCGAGGCCGCCGATGCGTCACTGCAACTCCTCATGCGCCGGGCCACTGGTTGGCGCAACAAGTTGTGGGACCTCGAGTCGTTCCGGGTCACGGTCGAGCATCGACCCGGTGTCGGCCTGGCATCGGAGGAGAACCCGTTGGGTCACTTCGACGGTGTGGAAACCGAAGCGACCATCAAACTCCGGTTCGACAGCCGCCGAGTTGTCGCCACCGGCGAAGGAAACGGCCCGGTCAACGCGTTGGACCAAGCGTTCCGCATTGCCCTTGAGCAGGTCGGTGACCCGGTCCTAAATGCACTGCTCGATGTTCGCCTGGTCGACTACAAGGTCCGAATTCTGGACTCGAAGGACGGAACAGGCGCCATCACACGTGTTCTCATCGATGCTTCGGACGGTGAACACCGGTGGACCACCATAGGGGTCAGCGAAAACATCATCGAAGCGTCCTGGCAGGCCTTGTCGGATGCCATGGTGTACGCCCTGTCCCGCTGACCATGAACGCTCGCTCGTCTAGTGTTGAG
>CALJMD010000428.1 GCA_937981915.1 uncultured Acidimicrobiales bacterium | reverse complement strand
ACTTTGCCTTCATCCATCAGGCGTTCCTCGATCACGGGGTCGTCTTCTTCCGCAATCAGCGTCCCCTGACCAAGTCGGACCAGGTTGCCTTCGCTCGGCGGTTCGGGCCATTGCACCGTCACCCGGCCGCTCCAGCCGACGCTGAGGCTGATGGCGCGGTATTCGTCATCCACGCCCATCGCGATTCGCCGGTGGCCAACGGCAACGGATGGCACACCGACGTGTCATGCGATCCGGAGCCACCGATGGCCACCATGTTGCAGATTCACGTACTACCCGAAGTCGGGGGAGGCGACACGCTGTTCGCCGACATGGAAGCGGCCTACGCCGCCCTGCCCGAGGAACTACGGGCCACCCTCAAGACGCTGACGGCCCGCCATGCGTCAGAGCACGTCTATCGGGGTCGCTACGCCGATCGTGGTGTCGATGACACCGAGGTCGACTACCCGTCGAACGTGCACCCGGTGATCCGCACCCACCCGGAAACCGGTCGACCATCCATCTATGTGAACCGCTCGTTCACCTCCGAGATCGTTGGCCTCTCGAGTAGCGAAAGTGAACAGCTGCTGTCGATGCTGTTTGATCACATTGAACAGCCGGAGTTTCAGATCAGGTTCCGGTGGGAGACCAACGACGTCGCCATTTGGGACAACCGTCGCTTACTGCACTTTGCCATCTGGGACTACTGGCCACACGAACGCAAAGGTCATCGAGTGTCGGTTCTGGGCGATCGACCGTTCTTCGATCCCGACGCTGCCGACCCGGCGCCGTCGACGCTCCGACTTTCCGGCGGAACGCTGGCTCAATAGCAGCCCGGCAATGGTCGAGTAACGGTCAAGTAACGGCCCAGCTGAACGGATTCGTCTAGCTGGCCAAGATGCCACCGTCACAAGAGATGGTCTCCCCGACGGTGAACGACCCGGCCCGTGACGCCAAATACAGGGCAAGGCCGGCGATGTCTTCGGCGGTGCCGACTCGACCCCGAGGGGTGATTTCGCCAAGAGCGTCCCAGTCGGTGCCTTCCACGTCACCGCCGGTGCCGATACCGGTGCTGAGCATCCAAGTGGGGAACGGCCCGGGAGCGATGGCGTTAACCAAGATGTTGCGCGGAGCCAACATGCCACCCAGCTGTTTGGTCATGGCGTGAACGGCCGCCTTGGACGGTCCGTAGGAGAAGGTCTCGAACGCCGGTGATTTGATGCCGTCGATGGAACCGATGTTGATGACCCGTGACGGCTCTTCGGCGGTGCCGGCCGCTTCCAGCATTGGTAGCAAGGCCTGGAGTAAGAAGAACACCCCTTTGACGTTGGTGTCCATCACCTTGTCCCAACCCTTTTCCGGAAACTCGGCCAGAGGGGCGCCCCACGAGACGCCGGCGTTGTTGACCAAGATGTCGAGCTTCTCTTCCCGCTCGGCGACGGCGGAAGCCAACGCCTGAACGCCCTCGATGGTGGAGACATCGGCCGGAAGGGCGACGCATTCGGCGCCGCTGTCGCCGTACTGCTCGTTCAGTCGACCGGCCGTATCGTTACAGGCATCGGCTTTGCGGGACGAGATGTAGACCTTGGCCCCGTTGGCCAAATAGCCGGCTGCGATCATCTCACCGATGCCACGGGACCCGCCGGTCACCAGAGCCACCTTGCCGTCCACCGAGAACAAGTCCTGAATTTTCATATCGTCATCGTAGGGTGTCGACATCCACCGGGTTGGTATCCGGGATGGAGGCAGAGGCGTCCGCCGACTCGTCCGTTAGGTCGATGACCGGGACCGGGTCCTCGCTCGGGTCCGGCCAACCGCCGTCACCATCGAACTGCCGTCGGCGACGCACCCAGGCAACTAGTGCCCAACCGCCAAAGACCACGGCGGCGAAAGTGGCCCCAGTACGGATAATGCCCGACTCTTGAAATCCGTCGACTCGTTCCTCGAGGTCGGCATTGGTGGACGCAACCCTGGTGAAGTCGCCGCTGTTGAATGCCCGAGTGGCGGCGGTGAGATCGGACTCGACGTCCACGCCGATGGACCCGATTTGTTGGAAGATACCGTCGGATTCCGCTACCAGGCGATGCGACTCGATCAGTACTTCGGCCGCCTCTTCAGCATCGGTGAACTCGAGGTCGGCTCCCGACATCTGCACGTCGGTGGCCGACTCATAGGCATGCTCCAGTGACGGCGGGAGCTCACCGCCTACGGGGTCCACCAGTTCGACGAGGTCGAGGCGACGGTCGAGAAACGACTCTGCTGTTGTGAGCCGATCGTTGGCATCGGTGAAATCCCAGCGAGCCAACTGCTGTCGAAGCCCCTGAGGGGCCGCCCACTCATCGCCACGATCAACAAGCTCTTGATGCAGTTGACGGGCTTCCTGGCGGTCGCTCAAAAGCAACCGGTCCGTTCCGGCGAGGACCCAGTCGGAGAAGAGCTGTTGCAGTTGCTCTCCTTCACCCGCCTCTTCGTAGCCGGCCAGATTCTCCAACAGATCAAGAAAGTAACGCCAATCAGCGTCGCCCCGGTGACGTTCGGGTTCGGTGTCGCCGACATAGGCGATTTCGTCGTTAAACATTGCGGCCACGGCGTCGTCGAGGACGTCTTTGCCGACCAGTTCGAGAACGTCGTCCATGACACCCCAACTGGCCGGGTAGGCCCAGTCCTCGACTTCCGGTCGGCCTTCCAGAATTGACCACTCTGAGAGGGCTACGGCGTCGAGCGCGGCACGGCTTACCCGGTCGGGCTCGGGGCGGTCGTCGCCCACGGCGGCCGCTGCTTCGGCCGCGTACGTGTTGGCCAACCCTTCGGTGATCCACCGGTCGGTCGAGAGTCGATCGCCG
>CALJMD010000427.1 GCA_937981915.1 uncultured Acidimicrobiales bacterium | reverse complement strand
TTCGGCGAATCGTTCCGTTGGCTCAATTCCGGGGTCGGTGCGATACGGCCAACGTTGTGGCGTACGAATGTGAGTGACTCGACGATGAGTCAATGCCTCGGTCAGGTGGGGGCGGAGGCCGGGGTCCGGGCCGTCTACGGCGAAAACCCGGGCGCCGTCTGCCACCAGACGGGCCAGTACAAACGAGCCAACGAACCCGGTTGCCCCGGTGAGAACAACGGTGGCATCACGCAAGTCGACCTGTGGAACCGATGGTGCAACCATGGGCGAAGACTAGTTGACGTCGATGAAGCGCGCCGACGCGGGATCAGTCCGACTGCTGTCGTGAGCTCAGCTTCGGTAGCCGGCGTTGATGTCGATATAGCCGTGGGTCAGGTCGCAGGTCCACACCGTGGCGGAGCCGTTGCCGACGCCGACATCGGCCGTCAGCGTCACCTCCGGCTGACGGAGATGCTCGGTGGCCCGTTCCTCGCTGTAGCCGGGAGCGAGTTGTCCGTCAGCGGCTGCTTGCTCCGAACCGATCCAGATGGCCAGTCGGTCCCGATCGGCGGCCTGCCCGGCTTTGCCGACTGCCATCACGATTCGGCCCCAATTGGCGTCCTCTGCTGCCACTGCGGTTTTGACCAGCGGGGAGTCGGCGATGGCTCGGGCAATTCGTTCCGCCGCCTGATCGTCGGCCGCTCCGGTGACGGTGACGGTCACGAACTTTGTCGCCCCTTCACCGTCGCGAACGATCTGATGAGCCAAGTCCAAGCAGACCGTGTTGAGCGACTGCTGGAACTGTTCCATGTCTTGCGGGGCTCCAGCGGCTCCGGTGCAGAAAAGCAGCACCGTGTCGCTGGTAGACGTGTCGGAGTCGACGGTTACTCGGTTGAAGCTGGCGTTCACGGCCGTCGTCAACGCCCGTTGAGCGGCGGCCGAAGGCAACGCCGCGTCGGTGAACACAAACGAGAGCATGGTGGCCATGTCGGGGGCGATCATGCCACTGCCTTTGGCAATGCCGACGACGGAGGCGGGGCCGGCACTGGCGGACGCCCCTTTGGCGAACGTGTCGGTGGTGCAGATGGCTCGAGCGGCGTCCTGCCAACGAACGGCGTCGGGCTGGTCTAAGGCAGCGGCGGCGGAGTCGACGGCGATGACAAGTTGACTGTTGTCGAGCGGTTCACCGATCACGCCGGTTGAGGCGACGAACACTTCTTCGGGTGAACAGTTCAGGGCGGCGGCCACCGTTTCGACGGTTGCTGCCACGGAGCGCTCGCCTTCTTGACCGGTGAACGCATTGGCGTTGCCGGCGTTGCAGACCAGGGCACGAGCGGCGCCGCCCGGCAGGACACGTCGGCACCAGTCGACGGGGGCCGACGGGCACAGCGACGACGTGAACACGCCGGCCACCGTGGTCCCGGGGGCCAGTTCGGCCACCAACACGTCGGGTCGGCCGTGGTAGCGCAACCCGGCGGCGATTGAGCCGAGTCGCACACCGTCCACCACCGGGAGTTGCGGGAAGGACTCGGGGGCCAGAGGGCTTGTGGCGCTCAACGCTGTGCCGCTTTCGATATTCCGGGGTTAACCGACGGTGTCGGCTGCGGTCAGGACGACGGCCGAGGAGCCGTCTTGGCGAATGTCCAGCACCCCTTCGAAAGCCGGTCCGGTGACGGCCGGTGGGATGAGGTTGATTGTCTCGCCGTCCGGTTCGACCGAGATGAACTCCAGTCGAATCTCTGAGATGCTGTCGACGGCATCAGCGTCGTTATCCGTGTCTGTGTCGGCTGTGTCTGTGTCGGCTGTGTCTGTGTCGACGTCAGTATCAGAATCGGAGACGACGTTGCTGATCACAAATCGGGTGGCACCGGGAGCCCTGGAGGCCGATGCCAGCATTTCTTGGGCCAGCCGCAGCACCACCAGACGGCGGGCCGACGACTGAACCGGTTCGGCCTGCCAATCGACTTCAATAAGCGCTCCGACGTCTTCACGTAGGGCGGCGGCTTCGATCTCGATGGCTTGACGCAGGGCGTTGTCGGCGTCGTCCAGTGGACTGTGATCGCTGGTGGGGTCGATGGCCACGCTGTTTCGCCATAGTCGTTCGGTTCGAGCCAGTTCGAGGTTCCACAGTGTGTCGAACTCGGTTTCGAACTGGCTTTCGGCCTGCCCACCGCTGATGGCGGTCGCACCCGTCATGTCGCCAACGACGACACCGGGCCGGGCCGCCATGGAAGCAATCTTCTCTTCGGCCTCACGAATTTCTTCTCGAAGATCGTCTCGCTCGCCGCTCAATGCGTCGATCTGCAGAGCCTGAGCGTCGGCCAGTTCCGTTCTCTTGCGCAGCGTGTCGTTGGCGTCGTCGAGCCTGGCGTTGGTGCCGGTCAGCTCGTTCTCGAGGCCGTCGGTCTTGGCTTGTAGATTCTTGACGTCATCTTTGGTGGAGTCGAGCTCGTCGTTCATCGACGCCACTTCGGACTTGGCCGCCGACAGCTGGGTTTCCGCGCCGGTCAGCTCGTCGCGAACCCCTCCCAGCTTTTGCTGTGTTGTTACCCACAGGGCGAGGAATGCCGCCGCAAGAACGCCAGCAATGATCAGGGGAACCACCATAGAAGCACGATACCGATAAAGGCTCGAAGATGTCGAGCATGAAGCCACCGATGATGGATCTACCCATCGCCGGAGTCGTTACGATGGCTCATCATGAGCGCAAGCGTCGCCCCCGCTGCTGAGGAAATCGTACCTGACAAGCGGGAAATTCTCGGCTGGCAAATGTACGACTGGGCGTGGTCGGCGTTTACCACCACGGTGGTCACTGCGCTGCTTGGCCCGTACCTTCAGGAACTGGCTGACGACGCTGGCGGGGTGACGGTTCTTGGGCGTCAGTTGGAAGGGGCGTCGTTCTTTTCCTTCACGGTGGCCGCCGCCGCCATCTGCCAGGTGGTGGTACTCCCGCTGGTAGGAGCGGCTGCCGATCACACCGATCAGAAACGCAAACTGATGCTGGCGTTGGCCTACGCCGCCAGTGCTGCCACCGCCGCGTTGTTCGTCGTGACCAGCTCCACCATTCTTCTTGGCGGGCTGCTCTTTGTGGCCGCTGCCGTCGGTTTCGCCGCCGCCGGTGTCATCTACAACTCGTATTTGCCGGAAATAGCCCCTCCGGAGCAACGGGATCGGGTCAGCGCCGGTGGGTACGCACTGGGTTACGTCGGTGGAGGCGTGTACCTGGCGCTGAACTTCGCCATGATCGCCTTGATGGAAGACACCGGGCTGGCCGTTCGGTTGTCACTCGGCGGCACCGGGCTGTGGGTGGCGTTCTTCGTGTGGGCGTTCACCCAGCGGCGACTCAAGGACCGTCCGGCTTCCAGCCCCCGACCTGCCGGTCGAGGTTGGCTGTCACTCGGGATTTCGGCCACATTGGCGACCGCTCGGAGGATGCGGCGAGACCATCCGGTCACGTTCCGGTATTTGATCTCGTACTTGATCTTCAACGACGGCATTCAAACCGTGATCGCCATCTCCACGGTGTTCGCCGCCGATGAGCTCGGAGCGGAACCGGAAACGCTCCTCCTGTTGGTTTTGATGATTCAGTTTGTGGCCACGCCGGGCGCTCTCGGGTTTGGTCGGGCCGCCGAGCGGTATGGGGCGAAGCGATCTCTGATTGTCAGTCTGGTGGCCTGGTCGGCTCTGGTCATCTACGCCTACGCCGATCTTGATTCCATCCCGAAACTGTGGGCGATGGGTGTTGTCCTGGCGTTTATTCTCGGCGGCTCGCAGTCGATCGCCCGGTCGTTGTTCTCGCAGATGATTCCATCGGATTCCGAAGCGGAGTTCTTTGGTTTCTACGAGATCGCGTCGCGAGGGACGACGTGGGTGGGCCCGCTGCTTTTTGGCATCGTCAACGAAATCACCGGGTCGCAACGTCAGGCCATCATCTCGCTGATCGTCTTCTTCGTGGCCGGTACTGCGCTGCTGTTCACCGTCGACGTGCGCAAGGGCATGGTGGAGGCCGGGCAGGACCCCAGCCTGGTGACGATCTAGCGTTTGAGTGGTCGCAGCTAGAATCGGGGTTGTGACGACACGATCAAGCGATGCGGCAAAGATGAACCCGGTTTTCATGGAGCGGTGGTCCCCACGGTCATTCAGTGACCAACCGGTCGACCCGGAGGATTTGGCTGCGGTGTTCGAAGCCGCCCGTTGGACCCCGTCGTGGCTGAACAGTCAGCCATGGTATTTCGTGTACGCCACGGAAGATCCGGACCGTCAAGCCATCCTCGACACGTTTATGGAGTTCAACCGGGAGTGGGCGTCGGCCGCTCCGGTGGCTGGACTGGTGGTGGCGAAGACCGATCTTGAGGGCCGGATGGCGTCCACTCGGGATTACGACGTTGGCGCAGCTGTGATGGCTCTGAGCATTCAGGCCACCATGTTGGGGTTGTCGGTTCACCAGTTGGGAGGCGTCGAGCTCGACGACGCCCACGAGCTGTTGGGTCTCGATCCCGAAGTTGGGTCGGTGTTGACTGGTTTCGTACTCGGTCACCGGGGCGATCCAAGCCAGTTGTCGGATAAGCAACAGGCCAAGGAACGCCCCGGCGACCGCAAGCCGGTGAAGGAATTCGTCGTGAAAGGCACGACTCTTCCGTTTTAACCAACCGAGGGTCGGGGCGTGACCCCATACACACCAAGCCCACATCCCACTGGCGCAGCGGAATGTGGACCTTTTTCACCGGCCGAACTGTGTGATCTTCTCTATGTCGTCTTGAGTCCTCTTCGTGTTCTGTTGTGGCTTAGCAGGTGCGGGCCGACCCGGGTGTCACGCTTTGGCGACACCGAGGGCTGACGACGCGGCGTTGTGGGTGGGAAACACTCGGGAGGCATCGATTCCTACTCGCTTGGAGATGGTTTCTGATACCGGGTCCCGCCAGTCGGTCAGGACCTCGAGATCTCGACCGCTTGGCCCGTCGGCGATTTCGTCGTAGTAGTCGTAGCCGAACACGCCACCTTGGATGTTGCCGCCCATCAGCATCATCATTCCGGCGCGGCCGTGGTCGGCACCGCCGCTACCGTTTTGCCGGATGGTCCGGCCGAACTCGCTGATGACCACGATTGACGTTTCGTTGTAGGCCCCGGTCGACTTGAGGTCGTCGGTGAAGGCACGCAGAGCGGTGGCGAGGGCGTCAGCCGAGCGCTGGAAGCGGCTGGCCAGGTTGGAGTGGTGGTCCCACCCGCCGGCGGTAACCGCAGCAGCGCGGAGTCCGACCCCGCTGCCCAATAGGACAGCAATGTCACGAAGGTCCCGACCTAGTTCGGAGTTGGGGTAGCCGTCCAGGTTTCCGGCGGCTTGGCGGAGCGGATCGAACCGGTCGATCATGGCGAAGACGCCACCGGCGGTTTGTTCAACCAGGCCACCACCTTGGTTGAGCGCTCGGATGGCGGCGCTGGCGGCATCGTCGTCGCCGAACTCGCGCAGTCTGAAGTTGGAGAGCCGATCCAGGCTCACGCTTTGAGATGGACCAACGAGGCTGGCATCGAGTCCGCCCGACTTGGAGACACCACCAAGGCCTCCGTTAACACCCTGGAGAGTGAGCAACCTGTCCAGGAAGCCGGTTCGGACCTGTGTCGATGCCGAGCCTCGCTCCCAATATTGCTGGGAGGTGAAGTGGGAACGAGTCCTCGAATCGGACTGTCCGACCCCTGGAATCAGGGCCAGCGTTCCCTCCTTCCACAATGTGTCGTGTATGGGCTTCATCGCCGGGTGGAGCCCGACCACGCCTTCAAGTCCGGACGAGAAGCGGGCGTTCCCATTTGATGAGGAGCCGTTTAGTGCCAACGCTCCATCGCCCGAGCCCGGCGCCCCAACTGCGATACCGGGGCGCAACTGGCGGTACGACGAATAGCCGTACGGTGGAAGCATCGATAGGCCGTCTGCTCCGCCCCGCAAGAAGATCAAGACGACGGCATCACCGAGCGATGGGTTGTCGGGCGTGGCGAACGCCAGTTGAGTCCCACCGACGGTGGCTACACCGGCCGTGGCGGCCACGGCGGCCGACCGGGTCAGGAACGAGCGCCGGCTCAGTTTCGGACCTCGTGGCATGGACGTTGAGCGTGTTGGGTTGGCAGTCATCAGAAGACCTTTCGTCCTTACCGGACCTGGAACAGCGGGTGGCAGAGAATGACGGCTGCGACGTCGCCGATTTGACGGCTATTGAGACCGGAGGCGGCATCGCTGGCGGCGACACCGGCTGCTCCGAGAACCGTCTGGATCTCTTCACCGGACAGTGGGGACAGGCCGACTCGGGCCACCATGCGACTCACCATGTCTCCGGCAGTGCTTGCTCCGGCGTTGAAGCCCGCTGTGTCGACGTTGTAGCCCTGGTACTTGCTGTGGGCCATCTGAGCGGCCACATCGAACCGCTTCATGAACATCGTGGTGTTGGTCCAGTAGGACGAGTTGTCGGGGTAGCCGTCCGGAGCGGTCCAACCCCAGGGCTGTTGGCCTAATGCGTTGAGGTGGCTGTAGAGGTTCTTGGTGCCTTGATTGTTGAAGTCGGGGCTGACCTCGGCGTCGAAGGCTCGCATGGTCGCCATCACATACTCGAACGATCGTCGCACCTTCCCGCTGGACGAGTCGACGAACTGGGGACTTCTGAAGACGTGTCGGAGGACCGGGACAATAGCGGTGTCGTTGTCGAGGTAGACCTGTGCTGTCGACGCAACAAGACTCTCGGGCGGGTTGTCGGAAACAAACCGGCGAACAATCCGCGTTGCGATTTGCCGGGCTGTATCGGGACGTCGAGCGAGGAAGTCCAAGAGGTCTCGACCTCGCTGCGTCCCTGTCCCACCTGCGAATGTTCGACCGAGAACGGTGACGTCGCCAGACCACTCTCTGCGACTGTTGAAGTCGAATCGACCTATGTCTCGTTTGCCACGATCCCCAGTCGAACGCCAGCCGCTGAAGATTCGAGCAACCGCGCCG
>CALJMD010000426.1 GCA_937981915.1 uncultured Acidimicrobiales bacterium | reverse complement strand
AAGTGAACGGCCCAGTCCTCATTACCCAGATAGAGCGCCAGGAGCTGGGCGATGTCGGCTTCGTCTTCGACGACCACGATTGAGGTCATGACACCTAGAGTAAGACAACGTTGTTAGGAAACGGTGAAGGCTGCACTAGCTGAGCGTACGATCCACTCCGTACACGGTTTGGCGGACACAGGCAGCCTTCACTATCGGAGACTTGGAACCTCATGTACCTCGACAAGATTCTTGTAGCTCACCGGGCGGAAGCTGAACGCCGAGCCGCCGCCGACGGTAAGAGTTTAGACCAGCGGCTCAGCGAGCTTGAGGCAATGGACCTCGGGCCCGCTCGCGGTTTCCGATCCGCCTTGGCCTCGGTGCAGGGAATCGGGGTGATTAGCGAGATAAAGCGTCGATCGCCATCCAAGGGCGATCTACACCCCGGATTGGATCCGGCGCAGATGGCTGCCGACTACGTTGCCGGTGACGCCACCTGTTTGTCAGTGTTGACCGATGAGGAGTTCTTCGGCGGTACACCGGAGGATCTTCAGGCGGCTCGCAGCGCAGTCGGTGTTCCGGTTTTACGCAAGGACTTTACTGTTTCAGCGGTCGACGTGGTTGACGCCCGCCGTATGGGGGCGGACGCCGTTCTTCTTATCGTCGCGGCGCTGGACGATGCCGAACTGAAGGATTTTGCGGCGCTAGCCTCCCAAATTGGGCTCGACTGCCTTGTGGAGACCCACGACGAGCGAGAAGTCGAACGGGCGCTGGCGGTAGGGGCCAATCTGGTCGGAGTCAATCAGCGGGACTTGGTCACGTTCAAGGTTGATACCGAGCGAGCATGTCGGGTCGGCGCAATGATTCCCGACGGGGTCGTGTCGGTCGCCGAGTCGGGCATAACCGGCCCGGAAGACATCCCTCGTTTGCTGGCCACCGGATTCGACGCAGTACTGGTAGGGGAGTCGTTGGTAAAGAGTGCAGATCCCCAGCACGCCGTTAGGGACCTTCGAGCGGTGAGGTAGATCGATGGCCATTGGAGATGGCGGTTCGATGGCGGGAGCCTGAACCCTCGCCGGATCCGGCTAACGTCGAGGTGTGTTCGTCAAGATATGCGGATTGACCGATCCGGAGGACGCACTGCTGGCCGCAGGGCTCGGAGCAAATGCCGTCGGCATGATCTTGACCGCGTCTCCTCGGAGAGTGACGATGGGGTCGGCACACGACATCGTCCGGCGGCTGCCCCCCGAAATCATGACCGTCGGCGTGTTTCGTAACGATGGCAAAGAGCGGGTCGTCGAACTTACTAACAAGTTGGGTCTCCAGGCGGTTCAGCTTCACGGTGATGAGACGCCGGAAACGACCAAGTGGGTGGCCGATCGGGTGCCTCATGTGATCAGGGCGTTTGCCTACGACGACCCGGCGCTGAACGACCGTATCGAGTATGGCCCGCACCGTCTGCTCATTGATGCTCCCGAACCGGGCAGTGGCGTTCCATTTGATTGGACCGCGTTGCCGCCATCGGTTCAAGATCAGCCGTTCATCCTCGCCGGTGGGCTGACGGCAGACAACGTGGCAGAGGCAATCCGCAGAGTTGCCCCGTGGGGGGTTGATGTTGCCACGGGTGTTGAGTCGGAGCCGGGCCGAAAGGATCCGGCAAAGGTTCGTCGCTTCCTGGCCGCGGTTCGCGAAGTCGCACCGAAGGTCGAGCGGCCCGACGGCCACGGGATGGCTCCGTGACACCTACTGGCGTGACGTCCGCCCCACCGCGAATCCAGGTGAAGGACGCTGACGAACTTGTTGTAGGTGAGTTGGAGAGGAATAAACCGATGTTCAAGCCGAGCGCCTGCCGCATACTTGGACCACTGACAAAGAATGGGGTCAACAACCATGGTTGATACAACACCGGCACCCGGTCTCGACGACCAGTCGATGATGGGAGATCCGGGGCCGACCGGACGGTTCGGCAAGTTCGGTGGATTGTACGTTCCGGAAACCTTGGTCCCGGCTTGCAAGGAGCTGGAGGATGCTTTCCGCGACGCATGGGCCGACCCGTCGTTCCGAGCCGAGTTGGATGAACTGCTTCGCAACTACGCCGGACGTCCTTCGGCGATCACCGAATGCAGGAACCTTTCCAAGGAACTTGGTCTGAGGCTGCTGCTCAAGCGGGAGGATCTCAACCACACCGGATCGCACAAGATCAACAATGTTCTAGGTCAGACACTGCTGGCCAAGCGAATGGGCAAGACCCGCATTGTGGCCGAGACCGGGGCTGGGCAACACGGCGTGGCCACAGCAACGGCTGCTGCCTTCTTCGGCCAGGAGTGCGTGGTCTACATGGGCGAGGTCGACGTTCGGCGCCAAGCCCTCAACGTCTACCGAATGCGGTTGCTGGGAGCCGAAGTTCGCTCCGCTGTTTCAGGAAGTCGGACGTTGAAGGATGCCGTCAACGAAGCGTTGAGGGAGTGGGTGGCCACAGTCGAAGACACGTACTACTGCCTCGGCTCGGTCATGGGTCCTCACCCGTATCCGTACATGGTTCGTGAATTTCATCGGGTGCTAGGACGCGAGGCCTTCGACCAGTGCCAGGCCTATCTCGGTGATGTTCCGGACGCTGTTGTCGCCTCGGTCGGTGGGGGATCGAACGCCATTGGGATCTTCTCCGGTTTCGTTGACACACGCTCCCAACTCATCGGCGTCGAACCCGCCGGAGGTGCTGCCGTTGGTCGAGGTGTGGCCGGTGTCGTTCACGGCTCGATGTCGTATCTGATGCAAGACGAGGCTGGACAGGTTCAGGAGGCTCAGTCGGTCTCTGCCGGTCTTGATTACCCCGGCGTCGGACCTGAACACGCTCACCTTGCCGATATCGGCCGGGCCAGGTACGAAGCGGTAAACGACACCGAGGTGCTGGATGCCTTTGAACTCTTGGCTCGAACCGAGGGCATTATTCCGGCGCTGGAGTGCGCACACGCACTGGCATGGATTGTCCGGGCGAAGGATGAACTGGCCGGGCAGACCGTACTCATGAACCTTTCGGGTCGCGGTGACAAAGACGTGGCTCAGGTACAGGGGATTCGTGACGGCGACCCTGAAGCGCTGCAGACGGTCGATTTCGGTGATGAGGTAAACGGCTCCGGAGGCAATCACTAATGACAATTAGCGCTGACACCGCTCCGCCTGCTCAGCCCAGGCCAACCCATTTCGGACGACTCGAGACGCACCTCCGTGAGCGACGAGACGAAGGACGGAAGCTCCTCGTGCCATACATCACTGCCGGCTACCCGGCTGATGATTGGACCGTGCTGGTGGAAGGGCTGGCCACCGCAGGAGCCGACGCCATCGAAATCGGCATTCCGTTTAGTGACCCGGTGATGGACGGCCCCACGATTCAGGAGTCCTCAACCCTTGCCTTGGATGACGGGATCACGCCTGAGGGAGCGTTTGCCCGGCTCAGTGACGCACCCGAGATCCCAGTTCCGCTGGTAGCGATGACGTATTACAACATCTGCTATCGAATGGGCCATCGGCGGTTCGCCAACGCTCTCAACAATGCTGGAATCTGTGCGGCGATACTCCCAGATCTTCCCCTCGAAGAGTTGGAACCGTGGAGTCGAGCGGCCGATGCTGCCGACGTCGAAACGGTTCTGTTGGCGGCGCCCACTGCGCCAGACGAACGACTGCCTCGGATCGTAGAGCAATCACGCGGATTTGTGTATGGAGTCGGCCTGGTCGGCATCACCGGAGAGCGTCAGGAATTGGCGGCCAGCGCCACTGAGATGGCCCGACGGCTGAAAGAGGTTACCGACATGCCCGTCCTGGTTGGCGTGGGCGTGTCAAACCCGGAGCAGGCGGCCGAGGTCGTGCAGGTCGCCGATGGCGTGATTGTCGGCTCCGCTGTGATCCGTCGAATTCTGGATTCCGGCTCTATCGAGGCCGCTATCGATTTCGTTGCCGGACTTCGATCTGCGCTCGACGAGCACTAACGTTCGACGAACCCCCGGCGGTGTGATCGTGCACTAGGGCGGGTCTTCGGGAAGAGAATCGGTGTGACGTGGGTTCAAGGCCCATGAAACTTCTCGTGCGAACGAAACCGCTTCTCGTAAAGGCGGCCATCGGGCTGCTTGGGAGCGCACTGATCGCCTCAGCGTGTTCAGCGGCAGATGAGGACAACGCCAGAGAGGTCACGAACGACTCGACCGCTTCAGCAGTAGCTGAAGAGCAGGAACGGGTCGAGCAGGACAGCGAAGCGGAGAGTGCTCGGGTGGAGGTAACCGGGCCCACGACAACGTTCGTTCCCGATGTTGGGACCGAATTCTCCACTGATGGCGGGGTGGACCGCGGAAATGCAGATGTTGAGCTGATTGAAGACGTCGATGCGGTCGACAGCCTGCCTCCGACCTTGAGCGGATTGGCTTGGCCTACTGACTGGAGTAGGCGAACCGTCGAAGACTGGGAGGAGTTCCTGGCCGGCCTCGGAGGCTCGGATCCTCGTGACGGAATCCCGCCGATCGACGCCCCGGTATTTGAAACCGTTGCCCTGGCCAGCCAGTGGCTGGCACCGCGTGAACCGGGAGCCTTGGTCACGGTCAACGGTGAATCCCGCTTCTACCCCTTGTCGATCTTGACCCGCCATGAGATCGTCAACGATGCGTTCGGCGATGTCCCGGTCGCAGTGACGTTCTGCCCGCTGTGCAACACAGCTCTGGCCTTTGACCGCCGAGTTGACGGTGCGACCCTTCGTTTCGGGGTTTCCGGTCTGCTCCGCAACAGTGATCTCGTCATGTGGGATGAGTCGACCACGTCGTTGTGGCAACAGATCACGGGCGAAGCGGTGGTGGGTGACTTCGCCGGAACGCAGCTGGCCGTTGTACCAACGTCGGTTGTGTCGTTCAGCCAGTTCGCAGAGAACTTCCCCGAAGGTCGCTCTCTGGCAGCCGAAAGCGCCTTTGG
>CALJMD010000425.1 GCA_937981915.1 uncultured Acidimicrobiales bacterium | reverse complement strand
TCACGGTGGTTCTCCGAGAATGCCGCGCCCTTCGATCCGAATGCCTCTACCCGTTGGTCGTAGCCGTAGGCCGACTGGCGGCAGTTGTCGATGGTGGTGACCACGCCGTTCTCGTGGGTCAATACCACTGTGACCGTGTCGTAGTCGCCGGCGTCGCCGATGGCCTGGTCAACCGAGACCCAGCCTCGTGCGTAGACCTCAACCACTTCGGAGCCGGTCACGTAGCGGGCCATGTCGAAGTCATGAATGGTCATGTCGAGGAAGATTCCGCCGCTGACGTTGATGTACGAAATAGGTGGGGGAGCGGGGTCCCGGCTGGTGATGGAAACCTGGCGGAGATCGCCAACGGTGCCGTTGGCTACGGCGTCGCGAACCGAGCGGTGGCCGGCGTCGAATCGTCGATTGAATCCGACGTGAAGCGGCACACCGGCCGCATCGACTGCGGTGAGGCCACGGTCAACTTCTGCGAGGTCCAAAGACAGCGGCTTCTCGCAGAAAATCGACTTTCCGGCTTCGGCTGCGGCCACCATCAGGTCGATGTGGGTGTCGGTACTGGTGCAGATGGCGACGACGTCCACCTGATCGGAGGTGATCAGTTCTTCCGCCGATGCGAAACGGTTGACGCCGTGGCGTTCAGCCACTGCTGTCGCCCCTTCGGTGTAGACGTCGAACACACCGGCAACCAGTGCGCCCTCGACCTGGTTGGCCACCAAGTCGGCGTGCATCGAACCGATGCGGCCTACTCCGAGGATTCCGACCCTCAATTGCTCAGTTTGGTTGGCTGAATCTGACACGCCGTCTACTCCCGTGAGTTTGTTGATTGCTGGTGATGATGTTGCTCGGATTCACACACTGGGTGCCCAGATTGGGCCGTAACCAGTGCAGTCGAATGAGGGCAGGCGAATTAGGGCAGCCGAACGGAGCTGACCTGTTCCCATGCCATTGATTCCCAGCTTCGAACCAAGGCGGCTTGCACGCTGACGTAGTCGATGGCCTGGTCGAATCCCGGGTTGTACGGCTTGTCCTGCGCCACAGCGTTGAGGAACCCGAGACACTCGATGACTTTCAGGTCCTCGTAGCCAATGCTGTTGGCGTCGCCCGGCACAAAGGCACCGTGGTACGGGTAGCGATCCCCGGCGTAGACCTTGGTGTAACCGTCGTGGAGATACTGTTCGCCATCGAGGTCGGCCGACTCGGTGAGGAAGATGTCCATCTCGTTCATGGTTTCGAGGTTCCAGCGCAGCGAACCCTTGGTGCCGTAGATCTCGAACGCCATTTGGCTTTGAGGCCCGACGATGGCCCGGCTGGTCTCGAACGTACCTACTGCGCCGTTTTCGAACTTGACCATGCACCCGGCATAGTCCTCGTTGGTCACCGGCCCGGTCGGGTCGCCCGGTTCGCCACGATCGTAGTGGGAGCCGCCACCGGGTTTGGGAAGCGGCCGCTCTTTGATGAACGTCTCAGCCATGCCGACCACCGAGGTGATAGGTCCGTTCAACATCATGGCTAGATCGACCGAGTGACTGAGAATGTCGGTGGAGACGCCGTAGCCGGCGCCCGAGTGCTCGAATCGCCACGACAGCAGACCCATTGGGTCGGCACCGTACATGGAAAAGAAGCGGCCTCGATAGTTGGTGATCTCGCCCAAAACGCCCTCCGCGATGAGCTGTGAGGCGTACTGCACCAACGGGGCCCATCGGTAGTTGTAGCCAACGCCGGTGATGACACCGGCCTCGCGGGTTGCTTTCTCGATCCGGGCGGTTTGTTCCGGGGTTCCGCCTACTGGCTTCTCGCAGAAAACGTGCTTGCCCGCTTCGGCTGCTGCCACGCATAACTCTTCGTGCAACATGTTCGGCCCGCAGACGATGACGGCATCGACCTCGGGGTGGTTGATCGCTTCGGCCGGGTCGGTGGTGGAAGTGGCGAAGCCGAAGTTGGCTTCAGCCTCGTGGCCTTTGGCCTCAATGGTGTCGCAGCACACCACAAGGCGGGGATTGGCCAGTCGGTTTTGCACCGGATCGTCGCCCACCGGGAACAGGGTGGGAATGCGATGGTACGAGCGGCTGTGGGCTTGGCCCATCCAACCGAATCCAATTACAGCGATACCAATGGTTTTTGTCACGCGTCGACTTCTCTCTTACTTGTCTTTCGATTTGCTTGTTGTACGAGCTCAGGGCGCTTGAAACGCCGAGCCACCGATGCGGCTAGTCGGCTACCACGCCGTCGGCTGAGGTCATCGGGCAGCGAGGGTCGAGATCCATGGTCGACCACGTGTCGCGAACCCAGTGGTGTTCGGGATCATCGCAGAATGCCATTGAACGGTCACCGCCTGGACCGGCCAGCACATTGAGGTAGTACATGGGATAGCCGGGGGCGGCGATGCACGGCCCGTGGTAGCCCCTTGGAACCAGGTAGACATCGCCGTCGCCCACCACCACGTTGTCGTCGAACAACAGCATTGGATCGGTGGACTCGAGGTCGGGTCGCTTGCCGGTGTAGGTCCGGTGGATGCCGAACCCGTCGGGCTCGTAGTTGGTTCCGCCTGCTTTGCCGATTCGGAAGTAGTAGATCTCTTCGTTGTTGACGTCGCACTCCGGCGAATCGTCGTGTTTGTGAGGCGGATAGCTCGACCAGTTGCCGTCTGGTGTCAGCAACTCGCAACACATCAGGCGATCGGCGTGGGCCCAACGCTCCGGGGTTAAGAAGTTGGTCACCTGCCGGGTGGCCGGTCCGCCACCTCGGGCTTCTGTTTCCACCTCGTCGGCCGGTCCGTACTTCGGTTCGAGAGCGTTGTCGCACTTGGAGAGCGGCAACGCCAGCTCAAGGCCGGGCCCGT
>CALJMD010000424.1 GCA_937981915.1 uncultured Acidimicrobiales bacterium | reverse complement strand
GAGCCGTCGATTCCGGTGACGTGGCGGAAGTCGAAGATGACGTTTTCGACCGGGCTTTGGCATTCCTCGGTGACCCGGTCGCTCATTCCGGTTACCGAGCCGAAGAACAGGAAGCCTTGCAGCTCGATCACTTTGGTTCGTTCGCCGTTGTCCAGCAGTGTTTCGAGTTCGGCGGCGGTGCGGTCCACTTGGCTGCGGGCTGTTGTGCCGGTGCGCCATCGTCGGATGGGGTCGACCCGGCTGTAGCGAACGATGAACACGCCGCAGGCGATGATGACTCCGAGCAGGATGCCTTCCAGCACGCCGACGGCGACCATGCAGCCGATGATCACCAGGCTGATGACGGTGTCGACCACGCCGGGGACTCGGCGCATTTCGTGTACCCAGTCCATGATGAGGCTGACGCCGACGGCGACCAGAAGCGAGCCGACAACGAACCGTGGGGTGTAGCCGATGGCTCTAGCTCCAACTAGGGCGAACACCACGATGATCGATCCGACGATCGCCGGGGTGCGCTTGGTGGCAACGCCCATTCGGTGGGCTAGGGCTGTGAATCCGATTGCGTGATAGGAGGGTGCTGCTCCGAGCACGGATTGGATGACGTTGGCGACGCCGGTTACTTTCAGTTCCTGATTGAGGTCGGCGCGGTGTTTGGTGACCGTCTCCAGTCCGGTGACGTTGAGCATCAGGGCCAGCGTGGCGACGTCGGCGACCGCGACGAGGCCCGGTAGTTGACCGATGATTTTGCTCCAGGGGGCGTCGGCCAGTTCGGTTGGCGTGATCAGCGACAGTGAAGCCGGGTCGTCGAATGGGCCGACCAACCAGGACGCCTCTTCGACTGCTTGGATCGATGACGCCGCCAGCGTGACGACATAGAAGGCTGCGGTGGCGATCACGATGAGTCCGGGGACTGCGCCGTCGGGTGCTTCCGGTCGGTTGCTGACCAGGTAGGCGGCCAGTCCTAGCGCCACCCCTGGCAGCCAGTATTTGAGTTGGCCGCCGGCGAACAGTTCGGTTGGGTTGACTCCGTGACCGTCGGCGCTGATCATGACGCTGAGCCCGCCGAGGAACAGTAGGCAACCGGTTCCGGCTACGAAGGCGTTGATGACCACGGCGGGGATGAACCGGATGGCTCCTCCCAGGGCGAACTGACCGAGGACGAACATGAACAGGCCCGTTATCAGCGACGCCAACCCGATGACGATGATCACGTGAGTGGCTGTTGTGGCTGTTGCCGAGTCGGCTATCAGTTTGGCGGCTACGGCCACGAGCACGATGGTCGGGCCGTCTTGCACCGGTGAGATGGCTCCGGGGACGGTTCCGCACAGCGCTATCAGAATGGTGGTGATGCCGGCGCCGAGCAGGAAAACCGTGGTTCCTCGGGGTAGGCCGTCGGCTATTGTCCCGGAGAAAACCAGGGCCGCCAGGGAGATGGTGAGACCTGCTGAGGAGACAAGCAGGCTGACGATTGCCAGCAGTTCCGCGGCCAAGGACGCGCCTGGTTTTACGTCCTCGGGTGTTTGCGCCATCGAGCTTGTCTACTCCAGGCGCACGGTAAAGGCAACTAGTGGGCAGTCACCTGTAACCCAGAGGGTGGAGACCGCTGCTTATCGTTGTCGTATTGCTGTCGCCTGGTCTAGACGCTGACGCCGAGAGCCTCATGGATTTGGCCTCGCACGTCGTCGCTGATGTTGAGCCGGCTGGCCAGGTCGTTCATGTAGCCGACTTCTTCTGCGGTGTCGACGTCGACTGCCATGAGCGAGGCGACGTAGACGTCGTTGGCCATGCCGTCGGGTACATCGGCGATGAGACCATCGAGGTCCATCGGCGATTCGAGTTCGGCCCGCAGGAGGGCTTCGTCGGCCTCGTCCAGGGGTCCGGCCCGGTCAACGATGGCGTTGACTTCGTCGTCGTCGACGTGTCCGTCGGCTTTGGCTGCGTTGCACATGGCACGGATCAGCAGTTGTGCTTCGTCGTCGGCGATTTCGAAGTTGTGGCCGCCGCCACCGGCTTCGTCTTGATCGTCGCCTCCGGTGAGCCCGCCCAGCAGTCCACCGAGGCCACCTAGGCCTGCGGCTGCTCCGCCTGCGGCTCGTCCTGCCAACATGGAGCCGGCCATGCTGCCGATCATCCGTCCAGTTGATCCGCCGAAGGCGCCACCTAGAGCGCGGCCTCCGAATGCACCGAGTAGTGATCCGATCATGCGTCCTGCGCTCATGTAGGCAGTGTCCTTCCTAGAGGCTTCTTTAGAGATTATGTGTCGCCCGAATACAGTTCCTTTCGGTCCTGCACCGTCCTTTATGACGCTGGGGCCGACTGAAAGGTCGCGGTCAGGGCTATTCCCGCTGGATCCGCCGGGGTTTCGGGGCCGGAGTTTCCTGCGATGTTGCCGCCCGGGTTGTCCAGATGGGCGTGCCGCTTGCGGTTTTGTTGACCTGAAGCGTGTGATTGCGATGGTGTAGATCTCGATGGCACCGCTGACAAAGCAGGGCCATGGCATCGATGTCAGTGCGCCCCTTGCCGGGTGAACTCCAAGGCATCAAATGATGGGCTTGGCAGCGGTCGAGACCGGCTCGGCAAAGCACACACCCACGATCTCGGACGGCCAGGGCGATGAACTGTGCGTCGGAGGCGTTCCGCTTGGCCCGCCCAAGCCACAGTGGCACGCCGTCGAATCGTCTCAGCAGAATCGACACCGAACCCGATGCCACATAGTTCTCAAGCAGGCTGGCCGGAATCGGCCCGGACCCGACCTGAGTGGCCGTCAAAGGCCGGTCGGCGGCCTCGAACAGTGACTCGGCTTCGACGGTGATGACTACCGAGGGTCTTCCTCCCCGCCCGCCGGTGGCCGGAGTGCCCAAGAGGGCGTCGCCTAGTGCGTCGTATCGCCGATTGTCCGACGACTGATGCTTGGCTGCTGGGAGGTCACGCCCTCCGGCTGCCTGGTAGGCGGCGTCGACGATAGCTGAGATCTCGGCCCATAGCCGGTCCACGTCGGCGGTGGGCCCTTCGAAAGCGATGCCTGACAGGCTCGGGCGGCCGTTGCGCGCCGGGCTTTCGTAGCGGTAGGCCCGGCGGGCCTGCTGTTGTGCGGCGTAGCGACGCTCAACGTCGTCGGCATCTATCGCTGCCTCCAGGTGATCTTGAACAACTCGCGTGGCTTGATCGGGCGATAGCCCTCCGACGGCGTC
>CALJMD010000423.1 GCA_937981915.1 uncultured Acidimicrobiales bacterium | reverse complement strand
CTGACTGCGGCTGGCCGCACCGATGGCGACAACCGAAACAACAAGTCCAAGAGCGACACCCAAAGCAGCGGGCTGTCTGCGATCACCCAAACGCTCCAACCAACGAGCCTTCAATCCGGCCGTCGGGGTGTCTCGCACCTCGACTACCTGGAATGGACCCAGCCGATCGTCATCTAACCCCGGCTGATGTTCAGTCATTGCCGGTGACGAACTCAAAGGTGTTTCGCCCACATCGCCACGGCCGTCGACGCCATCGACAACCCCCTGATTCCCTCTTGTTCCGCCCATAACCTTGTCTAAGGTAGTCCCGCTATTCGAACGCTGGCTGGTTACCGACGCGTAGCCAGGTAGGCAAATTTCCTTATCACTGTCGTTCCACGCAGCGTGATTATCGCAGCTGCCACAGGCGTACCGCCCCCTCAAGCCAGCAGCACTTTGTGACGATTCCACCGCCGTATGCTTCTCGACCGACTCGGTGTTGGGCGGACGTTGATCCTGTTGACGTCGGTCCCGTTGATCTGCTTCGTCGCGGTCGCAGCTTACGTTCTCGCTCAGGCCAACGACCAGGCCGCCGTGGCAGAGCATCGAAGCATCAGTATCGGCCAAGCGGTAGCACTCGGGCGAATACAGTCGTCGCTGCTGAACGAAGCCCTGCTCTACGAGCTGTGGGGAAACGAAACGATCAGCAGCTACGCGATGGCGTCCGGCGCAATGGGCGAGACGCTGCTGAAGCAGATCCGGTCGAACACCGATGAAACGATCGGGCGCTTCGACTCCACCGAGCTGAAGCCCGAGGTTGCTGACGATCTGGACGGACTGCTGGCGGACCTCGATGTGATACGCGAGAGATGGGATGCTGTCGATCGCTCGATCGGCCCCGAGGCGGAGACCCTGGTCACTCGAGCCGCTGCCTTTAGAGACCAAGCGACCAGGGCCGAGCTCATCGAAGCCGGAGGCTCCTCGCTAAATATCGTGCTGTTCGAAGACTTCGTCACGTTGAACTCGCTGGAGTCCAGCTTGGCGGCGCGCCTCCTGGTAGAAGGTGCGCGTTCAAGCGCCGACGCGTCACTTCACGACGTAGCTGCCGCCCGGTCCGACGCAACACTTGACCTACTCTCCCAATCGACCGGCGGAGCCGCCGGGCAGCAACTTCTCGACCTCATCGAAAACTCGTCGTTCATGGAGACAAGAGCGCTAGTACGAGGGTTGCCGATCGACGCCGAACCGGAACCCGTGAACCCGGCCGTCGCCGCCGTTTTACTGGCTCGAGGTTCAGCCGACAACGACGCCCTCTACCAGCTCGGACTGGTGCAGGTCGATCAAGGGCTGACCGAAGCGGAGATGATCGTCGACGAAGCACGCCAAGCCCGCACGGCAGTACTGCTCGCCGGGCTGGCAGGAGTAATCCTGACGGTGCTGGCATCGCGCCTTGTCGGCGGGCGACTCAACCGCCGGATCGCCCGGGTCGCCGACGTCGCCGCCGCCATCTCGGCCGGTGAGCTTGACGTCGACGAAATCAACGACACCGGGACAGACGAAGTGGCGGCCCTCGCCGGAACGGTCGACGAAATGTCGACCACGCTCTCCACCGTCCAACAACAGTTGGGCGCACTGGCCGAGGAACAACTTGAACATCCGGTTTTGACTACCGAGCTGCCCGGAACCATCGGGCGGAACCTTCGCATCGCAATACGCCGGGTGAACAACACCACAACGATGCTCCGAACACGAGCCGAAACCGACGGACTCACCGGCCTCTTCAACCGGACCGCTCTCATTGAACGAGCCGCCGACCGACCCGACCCGGCCGTGGTCGCCGTTGTCGACCTTGATGGCTTCAAAGCAGTGAACGACACGCTAGGTCACGCAGCCGGCGACGACGTGCTTATCAACGTTGCACGACAGCTTGAACAGGTCGTGCGACAAGAGGACATCGTGGGCCGGCTGGGCGGCGACGAATTTGTCATCGTCGCATGGGCCAAACCTGCCACCGTTGAAGCAATGGCTCAACGCCTGGTGGAAACCCTGACCGCTCGGACCGATCTGGGCGGCGTCAGCTGTTCGGTCGGCGTAGCCGCAGCCCACCCCAGCGAACCGCTGGAGTCGGTGATCAAACGAGCGGACACCGCAATGTATGAAGCCAAAGGTGGCGGGCGAGGACTCGTCGTCACCGCCTAACTCGCCCTAACGGGCGGGCTGGTCAGCTGTCGGATTCGGTGCCGTGCTCCCTGGCCTGAAGCTCCGCTTCCTTCTTGGCCAACTCGGCTTCTTTCTCCATCAGCTTGCGCTCCCGAATAGCCAGTGACTCACTGTCGCCAACCGAGCTTGGAAGCGAGCGACTGCTCGACGGTTTCGACCAACCGGTCGAGTCCTCGGGACCCAACACCCGCCGCTCGGACCGATACGGGCTCCGCTCGTAGGCGACCTGCCCACCGGGCGCCATCGATGCCCCCTCCGGCCGACCAAACAGCACCCAGGCCACGGCACCCAGGGTTGGCACAATCACGACCAAGCAGATCCAGGTGCCTTTCTGCATATTGCGTATCAGTAGTGAGTCGGTGGTGATGACGTCGATCAATGCCCACAACCAGAAGATAAGCACGATGCCGCTGAGAATGCCTGGAACGATAAAGAGTCTTGCCATAGAGGGTAAGAAGTTTACATGCTTCTACATGGAGATGACGCCGGTCACATCCATGATCGAGCCTTTTGATTGCCATCCCAATAGGTCCAGCCGACCTGACTGCCCGGCAAACATCATCTGGAGACCCGGGCTGTACGAAAGAGACGGTATGCATCACGACAGAAGCGGACAGACGGCGCTGGTCACCGGAGCATCCCGAGGCATCGGCGAAGCGCTGGTACGTTCGCTCGTCGAACGGGGAATGACCGTCCACGCCCTCGCCTTGGACGACGACGACCTGCATCGAGTGGCCGACGAAACCGGCTGCCAGGCTCACGGGGTTGACATACGTGACATTGAAGCCGTAGCCGCAACCCTCGACGGGTTGGAGTTCGACGTTGTCATCAACAACGCCGGGGTCCTCCCCACCGTCGAACCATTCACTGACAATGACGCCACCACCATCGACCGCAC
>CALJMD010000422.1 GCA_937981915.1 uncultured Acidimicrobiales bacterium | reverse complement strand
CCAAGGACATCTCCGTGGACCCCGTCCTCAACCCGGACGGCACCATCACCCTTACCTACGCCATCGGAGTCGAAAACACCGGTGACGTAGCGGTAACCGACATTCAAGTACCCGAGGACCTGGAAGCCGTATTCGGCACCGGCTCGACCGTGACCGTTGACTCGATCTCGGCCACCGCGCCGTTGACCGAAAACGCAAGCTTCACCGGAACAACCGCCGGCGACGTCAACCTCCTCGACGGCTTGGGCGACCTCGACCCCGGCGAATCCTCCACCATCACACTGGCCATCACTGTCAAGCCGACCGACCCGCTGCCCGGGCCGTTCGACAACACGGTGACCGCCACCGGATCCGACCCGTGGGGCAACCCGGTTGCCGACACCTCAACCGACGGCACTGACCCCGACCCCAACAACGACGGTTCAACCGCTGACAACAGCGTCCCCACCAGCTTCTCGCTGCCGTTCACGGCCGAGATTGGGGTGGCTAAGCAGGTCACGGCGGGACCGACGGTCAACGCCGACGGCTCGTTTGCCCTGACCTACACCTTCGTGGTGGAGAACTTCGGCAATGTAAACCTCGATCCGGTCAACATTGACGACAACCTCTTCACCACCTTTGGTGCGGCATCTGAGTTCGCCAACATCACGGTGGACGCCGATGACGCCGGCGTCTGCGAAGGCTTCGAGAATAGTGCCTTCGACGGCGGCGACACCGCCGGAGCCAATGACACCAGCCTGTTCAACGGCACCGCCGAACTGGCGATCAGCGAAGTCTGCACCATCGACGTGTCGTTCGACGTGACCCCGGGCGCCACCGCTCCGGGCGACAACTTCGGCACCACGTTCAACAACACCGCAACTGCCACCGGAACCGACCCCTACGGCAACGGCGTCACCGACGACTCGGTCGACGGTGCCGACGCCGACCCGGGCGACGACGGCAGCGGCGAAGAATCCTCTCCCACCCCGGTCACCTTCGGGCCCGACCCGCAGATGACGGTCACCAAGGCCTCAACCAGCGGACCGACCGTGGCCGCCGACGGCGATCTTGAGGGTGTCTTCCAAGTAACCGTCACCAACTCCGGTGACGTGAACCTCTACGACCTGCAACTGACCGACAACTTCGAAACCACCTTCGGAACCGGAACCTCATGGGTGTCGGGCTCGGTTACCACCGACAGCGTCTGTGACACGTTTGAGAACACCGCCTATGCCGGTGTTGGAACCGGGACCGACATCGAGTTGGTAACCGGCGGAGCATCCTCCGGGCTGACTCTTCCCCCCGCCGCCGTCTGTGTCTTCACCATCACCTATGAAATCGACCCGGGCACCAGCCCGGCTGTCGCCACCGACGTGGAGACCTACACCAACACCGCCACCGGCACCTCGACCGACCCGTACGGCAATGCCGTAGGCGACAGCGGACAGACCAACGCCGACGTGAGCTACATCAACGGCCTGGAGTTGACCAAGAGCGCAGTGAGCTCAGCGGTCAACGCCGATGGCACCCTCGACGTCTCGTATGACCTCATCATGCACAACCCCGGCGAGGTCAACCTGTCCAACGTACAGATCAGCGACGACCTGACGGCCACCTTCGGTATCGACGACCCGGCCGACATCGTCACCGGACCCACGTTGGTCGCCGACCCCTCAGGGTGCTTTGCTTTCGACGCCACCTACGACGGTGTCACCGACATCACCATGCTCGATGCTGGCAACACCCTCGACGCATTGGAGACCTGCAAGGTCACGCTGTCGGCCAGCATCACCATCGGTCAGATGGTTCCAGTGCCTCCGGCCACCGGCGACCAGACGTACACCAATACCGCCGATGGCACCGGTGACGATCCGTTCGGGCGCAACCTGAGCGCCTCCGACACCGCTGAAGTCACCATCGTCGACGGCGAGTTCACTCTGGCCATTGGAACAGTCAAGACGCTGGAGCCCGGGTTCCCGGTCCTCCTGGCTGACGGCTCGTTCGACCTCCAATACGACATCGAGGTCATCAACGCCGGAACCCTCAACATTGACAACCTGACCGTGACCGACGATGTCCTCGCCGTCTACGGCGCAGGCTCGGTCATCAGTGGTCAAACCGTCACCGCCACCGCACCGTGTACCGCCAACGGCTCCTGGACCGGAGATCCGGCCGGCGACATCAATCTGCTTGGCGGCACTGACACGCTGCTGGCCACACCGGGCACACCGACCACCTGCACCATCACCGTGGTCTTCAACGTGAAACCCCCGGTACCGCCAGCCGAGTCACCGGCCACCACCACCTACACCAATACGGCCAATGCCGCCGGACACGCTCCGGGCATCCCGACCCTGACAGTGTCCGACTCCGACACCGCTGACTCGATCATCGGTTATAACCCGGAGATCGGTATCGCCAAGGAAGTCAGCGACGGCCCGATCTTCAACATCGACGGTTCGGTTGGTATCACCTACTCCATGGTGGTCACCAACACCGGCGACGTCGATCTCACCGACGTGCAGGTTACTGACAATCTGTTGACCACCTTCGGCGCAGCCTCGATCTTCACCGACGTAGCGGTTGACGCAGACGACGCCGGACTGTGCGAAGGATTCGAGAACCCGGCCTATGACGCCGGCGTGCTCGACACCAACCTGTTCGACCCGACCATCATCCCGGGCGCTGCCCTGGCTGTTGGCGAGTCCTGCACCCTCACCATCTCGTTCAACGTGGTTCCGGGTGACACCGTCCCCGGTGACAACTTCGGTACCACCTACAACAACACCGCCACCGCCGCCGGAACCGATCCCTACGGCGTAGTCGTCACCGACGACTCGACCGATGGATCCGACCCGGACCCCGGCTCTGACGGAGCGGGCGACGACAGTGTCCCCACCCCGATCAGCTTCGCTCCGGTAGCCGAACTGTCGACCACCAAGGCGATTTCGGACGGACCGACGCTTAACATCGACGGCTCAATGACGCTGACCTACAGCATCACCGTGGCCAACACCGGCGACGTCACCGTGAACGACGTACAGGTCCCCGATGACCTGGAAGCCGTGTTCGGCGCAGCGTCCGCCATCACCGTGGACTCCCTTACCTCCACCAGCCCGCTGGTGGCCAACGACCCGCTGGCAACCGGAACCTACAACGGTCTCACCGCTGGTGACACCAACCTGGTAGACGGCCTAGTGGCTCTCGATCCGGGCCAGTCCTCGACCATCGACTTGACCATCACCGTCTTCTCCACCATCCCACTGCCAGGACCGTTTGAAAACTCGGTTACCGCAAACGGAACCGACCCCTGGGGCGGAGGCGTGGAAGACACCTCCAACGACGGTGCCGACGCCGATCCCGACGAAGACGGCGACCCGTCCAACAACTCGACACCGACGGCCTTCGAGTTGCCGTACGTGTCGGAGCTGGGCGTGGCCAAGGCCGTCACCGACGGTCCAATCAACAATGGCGACGGTTCCTACACCCTTACCTACCAGTTTGTGGTGACCAACTTGGGCAACGTGACCGTCTCCAATGTGCAGTTGGCCGATGACGTCGAGTCCACCTACGGAGCCGGATCAACACTGGTCATCGACTCGCTGACCGCCACCTCTCCGTACCTGACAAACAGCACCTTCAACGGCCTGAGCGCCGGCGACACCAACCTGCTGGCTGGGACAGACTCATTGGTACCGGGCGAGACCGTGACCATCGACCTGACGATCACCGTCACGCCGGTCACACCTCCGCCGGGCCCGTACGACAACGTGGCCACCGCATCGGGTACCGACCCTTACGGCGACCCAGTGGTGGACGACTCGATCAGTGGCACCGACCCTGACCCCGACGGCGACGGCAGCGGAGCCGAGACCGGCCCGACCACCGTCGGCTTCGGCTTCAGCCCCGTACTCGGCGTGGCCAAGGAGATCACTGACGGCCCGACGCTCAACGCCGACGGCAGCTTCACCGTGACCTACTCGTTCGTGGCCGCCAACCTCGGCGACGTCAACGTGTACAACGTGCAACTCGACGACAATCTGGAGAACACCTTCGGTGAAGGCGTTCAGGTAACCGTCGACAGCTTGACTTCCGAGCTGCCATTGGTAGCCAGCTCCACCTTTGACGGCGTAGCCGACATCGGGCTGCTGTCCGGCATCGACACCCTGGCCGTAGGCGAAACCTCCACCATCGTGTTGACCGTCACCGTCATTCCTTCTGAGCTCGGTGACTTCGAGAACACCGCCGTCATCAGCGGAACCGACCCACGAGGTACGGCCGTAAGTGACGACTCGGTCAACGGAGCCGACCCCGACCCCGACGGAACCGGCGATGCCGCCGCCGAAAGCCCGACCCCGCTGGGTCTGGCTGTCGAGCCGGAGATCGCTGTGGCCAAACGAGTCGTGGGCGAGCCGGCAGCCAACAGCGACGGCAGCTACCGCACCACCTTTGAACTGGTCGTGGCCAACATCGGACCGATCGAGTTGAGCAACGTCAACGTCACCGACGATCTGCAATCACAGTGGACGGGCGCCGAGTTCAACGTCATCAGCGTGGCTAGTTCCACCCTGACGGTGAACAGCGCCTTCAACGGCAAGACCGACATCAACCTGCTGGCCGCCGTCGACACGATGGCACCGGGCGACGAGAACACCATCACCTTGGTGGTCGACATAACCCGACCGTCCAGCGGCGCCGATCTGGCCAACGAAGCCGGTGTCACCGGCGACAGTCCCTACGGCGCAGCCACCGCGCTGTCGTCCAACGGCACCGATCCGTCGGGTACCCCGTCGGCCACTCCCCTGGCCCTACCGGCCCCCAGTGCACTGCCGTTCGTCGACGTGCCCCTCGGCCTGCCTCGCACCGGTGGCGAAGCGCTACGCATGCTCGGCCTGGGCTTCGCCTTGGTTGCAGCCGGCGGAGGGCTCTGGTTCCTGGCCGGACGTCGCCGTCGTGAAGACGACGCCGAGGTAGTCGAGGCCGACGTATAGCCCCAGCCCCGGCCAGGGCAACAAATCTGGTCGCCTTCGAGTCCGGTTCGTCGGTTGGCGATGGACGGACCGGACCGAAGGCGGCCGAACACATCAAGTTCAATCATCCCCTTTGAGTGAACCGGTGCGGTTGTGATGTACTGACTACAACGCCGTCCGACCCTCCGAGCTGACGGCTGTCATCACCTGCATCGGAGCACCTGTCAAAGGGGGACATGTGACCACACCAACCGAAACCGTCAAACAGTGGTTGTCAGAATTTGAGGCCGCGCTGCAAGCGTCCAACCACTCCGGAGCAGTAGACCTGTTCGCCGAGGACTGCTACTGGCGGGATCTGGTGACGTTCACCTGGAACCTCAAGACCGTGGAGGGCCACGAACAGATCCGAGACATGCTCGATGCCCGAGCATCTGACACGGCACCGTCAAACTGGCAACTAACCGGAGAAGCCAACGAAGCCGACGGTGTCGTCGACGGATGGATCACCTTCGAAACAGCCACCGCCCGGGGGGAAGGCCACATTCGGCTTGTCGGTGGCAAGTGTTTCACGCTGCTGACGGCAATGACCGAACTCAAAGGCCATGAGGAGCCCAAGTTCGGCAACCGCTCTAAGGGCGTTGAACACGGTGCCAACGCCAGCCGCCAAACATGGCTGGAGAAACGCCAACAAGAACAAGCCGAGCTGGGCCACAGCATCCAGCCGTATGTAGTGATCGTCGGCGGTGGCCAAGGGGCCATCGGCCTCGGTGCCCGCCTCCGGCAAATGTCGGTTCCCACTCTCATCATCGAAAAGAACGAGCGGCCGGGAGACTCGTGGCGTAAGCGCTACAAGTCGCTGTGTCTGCACGACCCGGTGTGGTACGACCACCTGCCCTACATCAAGTTCCCGGAGAACTGGCCGGTCTTCGCGCCCAAAGACAAGATCGGTGACTGGCTTGAGTCCTACACCAAGATCATGGAACTCAACTACTGGGGTTCCACCGAATGCCTGGACGCCTCCTACGACGAAGCGACCCAAACGTGGGAGGTCAACGTCCGGCGACGCAACGAAGACGGAACCACCGAAGACATCACTCTGCGACCGACACAACTGGTGATGGCCACCGGCATGTCCGGGAAACCGATCGTACCGGAAATCCCAGGAGCCGATTCGTTCAACGGCGACATCCACCACTCGTCGGCTCACCGGGCCTCCGATGCCTACGCCGGAAAGAACTGTGTTGTCCTCGGGTCCAACAACTCGGCCCACGACATCTGCGCAGCCCTGTGGGAGGCCGGAGCGGCCGAGGTCACCATGATCCAACGCTCCACCACTCATATCGCCCGATCAGAGACATTGATGCGCCTGGCGCTGGGCGACCTGTACTCCGAGGAAGCACTGGCCAACGGTGTGACCACGGAAATGGCCGACATGATCTTCGCCTCTATCCCCTATCGCATCATGCATCAGTTCCAGATACCGGTGTACGAACAGATGGCGGTCGAAGACGCCGACTTCTACAAAGGCCTCGAAGACGCCGGGTTCATGTTGGACTGGGGAGACGACGGCTCCGGTCTGTTCATGAAGTACCTACGACGAGGTTCGGGCTACTACATCGACGTGGGTGCCTCCCAGTTGATAATCGATGGCAGCGTCAAACTTCGCAGCGGCGTCAACATCGCCGAGATCAAGCCAGACAGCGTGGCGCTGACCGACGGGTCGGAGCTACCTGCCGACCTGATCGTCTTGGCCACCGGTTATGGCTCGATGAACGGGTTCGCCGCCGATCTCATCTCTCAAGAGGTGGCCGACAAAGTGGGCAAAGTCTGGGGTTTGGGTTCCGACACCACCAAAGACCCGGGCCCATGGGAAGGCGAGCAGCGAAACATGTGGAAGCCGACTCAGCAAGAGGCCCTGTGGTTCCACGGCGGCAACCTGCATCAGTCTCGCCACTATTCGCTGTACCTGGCTCTACAACTCAAAGCCCGGATGGAAGGTCTTGACACTCCCGTGTACGGGCTCCAAGACGTTCACCACGTCGCCTAAGTCCAGGCACGACATACACCTCAGCTAGAGCACAAGGGCCTCGGCATTGGACCTCCGGGGCCCTTGTCGCGTCGGGGCAACCGGCTAACTACTCCGGCGTGACGATAACGGCCGCGCTGGTTCCGCTACCTCGGCCGAACATCTTGGCGACATTGCCGACCACGGAAATCATGGTGAATTGCATGCCGTACTTGGACTTGACCAGCTTCTTTACCCGCTCGAAGTCTGGACCCTCAACGACCGTGGCCGTTCCCGAGATCTTCTCGCTCCCGCTGGTGATGTTGCCACGGCTGTCGCAGGGCTGAAGCGTCACCTTTGAATTGTTGCGAACCCTCTTCACTTTGTAGCTCGAGCCTGCGGTGGTGAACCCGACGGTTCCGTCGCCCAGGTCAGCGACCCAGACCGG
>CALJMD010000421.1 GCA_937981915.1 uncultured Acidimicrobiales bacterium | reverse complement strand
CCGGCCCCATGGACCGGGACGACACCGAGGGCGTCGTCGATCCGCCAAACCAGGAGTAGCCGCTGGACCGGGATACCAACGGCCCCGGCGATCGCTCCCAGAGCGATAACCGCAGTCAAGCTGCCGGAGTCGGCAACGGCGGTAACGGAGACCAGACCCGCCAAGGCCCCGATCATCATCGCCTGGCCGAGGTGGCGGCGTTCCCCGGTCTGGTAGGCAACAATAAGCGCGGCCAGCAGACCGGCAGCGCCGGCCACGTTGGTTCGCAAGATGATGGTGGGAACGTCGGCCGATGCGGCCAGCGCACTGCCGCCGTTGAAACCCCACCAGCCGATCCAAAGGATCAACGTTCCCAGGGCCGAAAGAGGAGCATTGGACGGTGGGAACTCGGCTACAGATCCGTCGGCTCGGAAACGGCCAAGTCGTGGGCCCACGGCTCGTACGCCGACTAGGGCGACGACGGCGCCGGTGAGATGAACCGTGCTCGCTCCGGCAAAGTCATGGAAGCCCAGCTGCTCCAACCAGCCGCTGGCCTCGCCGGAGCGCGTTCCGCCCCACACCCAATGGCCGACGACGGGATAGATGGCGAGAGCCATGATCACCGACAAGATCATGTAGGCGGCAAAACTGATTCGTTCGACCAGCGCACCAGAGACAATAGTGACCGCAGTTCCGGCAAAGGTCAGCTGGAACAACATGAAAACCGGTTCGGAGATCGACAGTCCGTTGGCGTCAGAGGCTCCCGCCTCGCCGAAGAGGCTGAAACCGATCAGACCCGAGATGCTGTCGCCGAACATCAGGCCGTAGCCACACACCAAGAACACGGTGCTAACCAACGCCCAGTCGATCAGGTTCTTCATCGCTACCGCTGTCTGATGCTTCCGGCGGGCCAACCCGACCTCAAAACACAAGAAGCCAGCCTGCATCAGAAAGACCAACGCAGCGGCTACAAGAACCCAGAGATCAGATATCTCCATGTAAAGACACTCGGCACCCTGCCCCGGCAACTAAACGGATACGGCCGATTTTGATCAGGTGCGCCCGCTAAGGCCAACACCATTGGATGTCGATAGCTACCCCGTAGCTTCTATGGGTGACTCCTCTTCTGACGCAGTAATCGATGCCCTGACCGGCCTGCCAGGTCGGCCGGCGATCACTCGTGCCCTGCAAGATGACAGCGAAACGCCAACGGTCGGCGCCTTACTCTTCGTCGATCTTGACCGCTTCAAATGGATCAACGATTCGATGGGTCACCAACTCGGAGATGAAGTCCTCAAGATGGCCAGCCGTCGATTGGTTGAGGCAGTCCGCCACGACGACGTCGTCGCTCGTTTCGGAGGAGACGAGTTCGTGATCATCATGGCACCGATACGGTCGGTGGCCGATACAACACGACTGGCTCGAAGAATCGTCGACACTCTCGGCCAAGCGATGCTGATCGATGACAACCGAATTGTGATCGGTGCCAGTATTGGTATCGCCGTGAAGTCCGACAGCATGGAACCAGAGCTGCTGCTTCGCCAAGCCGATCTCGCGCTGTACGAAGCGAAACGCAAAGGACGGGGTCGACACGTCATCTTCGATCACCGCCTTGCGGCGATGGCCGACCACCGAGTGCAAATCGAAAGCACCATCCGCAGAGCCATTGACGAAGGTCGACTGTCACTCCACTATCAGCCCATCGTGTCCATGGACACAAGAAAGGTGATCGGGTTTGAAGCACTGGCCCGATTGACCGACCCGGAACTGGGCGCAGTGTCACCGGCCGAGTTCATTCCTTTGGCGGGCGAGATCGGCTACATGAAAGTGATGGGGAGTCACCTTCGGCGTCAGCTGTTGACCGACATCGCTGCCGCTCACAAGACTTGGCCGGAATTGCTGTTCTCGTTCAACCTGTCGTCGTCCGAGTTGGAAGACCGGGATCTGGCCTCCACCATCGGCGCCGAGTGCGCCGAGTTCGGAGTCGCCCCCGCCTCATTGACGCTGGAGTTGAGTGAAGACATGTTGGTGCAGGACCGGACTTGGCTGGAGCGAACGCTGACCATGTTGCGAGACATGGGATGTCGGATCAGCATGGATGACTTCGGGACCGGGCGGGCCTCGCTTTCGTCAATAAAGCGGTTGCCGATCGATGAAATCAAAATTGATCGTTCGTTTGTGACCGACATCGGTGAGAGCCGTTTCAATCAGGCAACGTGCGAAGCCATCTTGCTGTTGGCCAACGCCCTTGACGCCACGGTCGTCGCAGAGGGTATCGAGTCGGAGTCTGAGGCTGATGCCATACGATCCATTGGCATTCAACACGGGCAGGGCTACTTGTTCGCTAGACCGGCGCCCGTTGATTGGTCAACGCTGGGGCAACGTCGGATCGTTGAGCCATCGGTCGAACAGCTCGCCCAGCTCTTGAGCTGAGATTCCCTCCGCCGTCTCGATGAACTCGGCCGTCGTGCCGTTGCCGTAGCGGTTGTCCTGCGCCCACGTTCGTAGGACCTCGAAGAAGGCATCATCGCCGATCTCGGCGCGCAACGCGTGAAGCGTCAAACCACCGCGGATATAGACCTCGATACCGAACAGATTGTCAGCTCCTGGGTCACCGATAGGGCCGAGCACGTCGCCAAGCTGCGATTCGATGCCGCCGGTCAACTCGTCGATGTCGACGCTGTCGGGGTAGCGATGCGCTTGCCACAGCCACTCGGCGTAGGTGGCGAAACCCTCGTTCAACCAAATGTCGCGCCAGTCGGCCGGGCTCACCGAATTGCCGAACCACTGGTGCGCTAGTTCGTGGGCCACAATCGTCTCGGCCGAGCCTCGTCCATCGACCGAGTCGACCCCGAACACTGACATTGTCTGGGTCTCCAGGGCACCGCCGATGGCGTCGGGGACGGTAACAACCCCGTATTCGTCGAACGGATACGGACCGAAGATGTCGGTGAAGTACTCCAACATGTCGGCCGTTGGGGCGAAGTCGGAAACGGCCAACTCGTAGGACTCGGGCAGGAAGAAATTTCGGATGACGACACCGTCATCGGTGATGGTGCGTTCGATCTGATAGTCGCCAATGGCAACAGTGGCCAGGTAAGTGGTCATCGGCTCGTCCATCTCCCAATGCCAGGTTCGGTAGCCGTCGGCGTCCACGTCATTAGGGTCCTCCGGGTCGGATTCCAGGCGGCCGTTGGAGGCAACTTCGATGCCGTCGGGCACCGCGACGTTGATCGTAAAGGTTGCTTTGTCAAGTGGGTGGTCGTTGGCCGGGAACCAGGTGCGAGCCCCGTCCGGTTCGGCCAGCACATAGACCGCTCCCTCGTCGGTGCGGAACCATCCGGGAGTGTCCGGGTTTGCGGCCCCGCTACTGGTCACCGGGGTTCCCCGGTAGCCAACGGCGATCGTGAACGACTCCCCGCCGGCCAACGGGTTGGCCGGGGTGATAACCAGCTCGTTGGCTTCCCGTTCGAAGGTGGCAGGCTGGTCGTTGACGGCAACCGAGGTGACCTCCAAGCCTTCGAGGTCCAGGTTGAACTGGTCCAAGCCGTCAGCTGCTGTCGCCTCCAGCAGCGCGGTTGCGTCAAGCTCGGTGCCAGCAGGGTCATAGCGCAACGAAAGGTTGTAGTGGGTTACGTCGTAACCGCCGTTGCCCAAGTCAGGAAAATAGGAGTCACCCAGCCCGGCTGACCCGATGGATGCTGTGCCGTCAGTGGAGTCGGTGGAAGCTGTGCTGTCGATAGATGCTGTGGATCCGGTAGTAGCTGTTTCGCTGTCAACTTCGGGAGCGGTAACGACGGTGGTTGAACCCTCTTGAGACTCCTCGGAGGACGATGCGCCGCAGCCGGTCACCGCCCCCAGACCAGCCAAGACGAAGGCCGCAGCCAGGCCCAGCAGGCGGGTTGACGTGTTGTTCGCTGCCTGGTTACGCACGTCCCCAGCGTAAGGCTCGTCGAGCGACGGTGGGGGTCGGGCAGGCGCTGGCCTCTTAGCCGGTTCTCAGGTTGTCGAGATCACAGGTAGAGGTCGAGAAGGTGTTTGGCCACTGCCCCCACGGCCCAATCGGTGGTGGGGTTGATGAACGAAGGCTCACCCGCCGGCCGGTCGGTTACACCGTTCGCCATGTTGGTTGCCTCCTCCCACGCCCACTCTCTCGTAGCGGCCAGGATCTGCTGGGCCACCTGATCCAGGCCGGCCGAACCCAGAGCGTTCCACACCATGAACTTGAAGCCGTCCAGCCGGTCGACGAGTTCGTTGTGGAGCAGCGGCGTCTGGACTTCGAAGATGTCATTGATGAGCAGATAGTCGCTGTACAGCACCGACTCGTCATCGATGTTGCGGCCGTGGGCTTCATGAGCCTGCAGCACGGCGACGGCTAAGTCGTGGTTGATGTGGGCGTTGACCCCCAGGATGGCACCGGAGAACGGACCTTCGTAGATGTCGTCGTCCCAATGGGAAAACAACACCGCCCACGCCTTCGGGACTGGCTGATCGTCTGCCCAGGCCCGAAGAGCCCGAAGGTAGAGCTCGGCGAACGTGACGTCCAGGGTGCGCATAAAGTCGGGATCTTCGAAACCCTCCTCGATGCGTTCGGCTAGATCAACAAGGCGGGGGTGGACGTCTTCCTCTTCGGTTCGGGCGGCGGCTCCATGCGGGTCTTCAAGCCCGATCGGGCCGAGGCACAGCTGCATTCGAGCAACTTCGTCGATGGCTCGCTCAAAGTAGACGAACAGCGGATTGCGTGTCCGGCCATCGGGTGCAGCAGCTTCTGGGGAGTCGATGTCGCCCAGCCGATGAGCCACCGATGACGTGATCGAGTGGTATAAGAAGTTGAACGCCCCGAGCGGTTTGGCGGTGTCCCATCCGCCTAGTGCCTCTTGGAGCTCCTCCATTCGGTCGAGGACGCCTAGTACCGTGCCCGGGTAGGGCTGTCGTGCCGCGGCTTTCAGCTCAGGACTGAATCGTTTGGTCATCAGATGGGGTGATGGCGAGGAAGACGGCCGCGGCTTCGACTCGGGACCGGACGCCGAGTTTGCTCAAAACGTTGGAAATGTGAACGCCGACTGTTCTGGAGCTGATGTAGAGCCTTTCACCGATCTCTCGGTTGCTGAGACCTTGTGCAGCGTGCGACAGAACTTCGAGTTCGCGCCCCGTGAGCACCGAAAGGGCTGTCTCCGGTGCGGGGTCGCCCGAAACAGACTCGGTGGCGGAGAGGGTGACCCGAGCCCTCATGGCCAACTCTTCGATGGCCTTGCGAAGCGGGCCGGCGTCAAGCTTGCACACCGTTTGATGGGCGTCGTTGAGCGCGGTGCCGGCTACACGGTTGCGGGTTCGTTCAGCGAACATTACTTCGGCCATCTGCAGCTTTGCGTACGCCGATGGATAAGGATGTCCGCAACTGGCCCAGGCATTGTCGGCTTGCTCCCACAGTGCGACGTTGGGTTCGGACAGCACCCAGCTTCGTTCGGCTTCGCACAACAGCCGGTAGGCCTCGAGCAGCTTGGATTCGTCACTGTCGGGCTGGTAGAGGTCGGCATGAAGCCACTGGCAGGTGGCGTCGAGACGGCTGAGTCGAGACAGATCCGGCTTGAGGCTAAGTCGAACGGCTTGGGCCTCCGCTCGTACGCCGTGCCACACCAGGGGAGCCAGAACCCAGTGGTCATCGAAGTCGGTCTGTTCGATCAGATCCAGCGCCAGGTCAACGTGGCTGCGGGCCGTCGCCACGTCGTTGGCCCACCAGGCGGCTCCGATTCGCAAGGTGGCGTAGGGAAGGAACTGAGACGGGTTTGGCTCGGGCCCCATCAACGCCCCCACCGCGTCGAGGTCTTGGTTGGTGGTCTCGAAGTCGCCGAGGCCCATCACCACCCTGGCTCTGGCCAGCAACAACTCGACCACACCCGACCCGGTCGGGTCCGAGCCGAGCGCCGCAGTGGCGTACTTGTTCGCCTCGGTCCAGTGCCCGAGACGAAAGAGGCCTTTGGTGGCGGCGGCCAGAAGCGACGTCGCCATTCGAGGCTCGACACCGCGATCGAGAAGCTGCGACGCGGTTGCTTTGGCCACCTCGACACCTTCGTCCATCTGGTTTAGAGGCCCCATCAACAGCTCGACGTAGTGGAGGCCAGCCGCCTCGATCAGCTCGGGGCGATCGGTTTGGGTGGCCCGCTCGAACGCTTCCTTGAGTCGTCGTCGTCCGCCCTCAGGGTTCCCCAGGCATGCTGTGGCGTAGCCGAATGAAGCGGCGGCTAAAAGGACATGGTCTTCGTTGCCGTGTTTGGCGAGCTCGAAAGCTCGTTCTGCTTGAGCACACGCGTCGCCGTAGCGCCCGATGTGGACGTAGAGGTCGGACAAGATGGCGGCGACGTCGGCCACCCTCCCCACCGGGAGCTCGTCGTCGGACAAGATGTGCTGGCACAGCCCGGCTGCCTGGTCAACATGACCTGCGGCCTTCAGATACTTGACCTGCGCCACTTGGAGGTCGATGTGAGTGGTGCCGGCCGAGCCGAACGTTGCACACGACGTCAGTGCCTTACCGATGAGCTCCAGTGCCTCGCCGTAGCGTTGGGTGGCGAAGGCGACTTCGGCTGCCTGATGTTGCGCTTCGGCGCAGTCAACCCAGTCCGGTGGGTCGTTCAACAGCTCTACAACCACGGACCAGTGACGCCAGGCTTCTTCGGATGCCCCGTTGTCGGCAGCCCGTCGGCCGGCGTTGATTAATGGTTGCAGCGCTCGTTCGTTGGCACCGGCGTTGGCCCAGTGGTGAGCCAATTCGACCTCGTCGATCTCGTCAACGGCTCGGACGCCGGTCCGGCGCTCCAGTTGATGCTCCATTGCCTCAGCGATTCGGCTGTGTAGAACCTGGCGCTCTTTAGGGAGCAGTAGTTCGACGGCCTTCTCTCGAAACAGGTCGTGTGCAGGGGCATAGCCGGTGTCTCGGTTCACGATGACACCGTTGGCCATCGCTAGTCGGGCGGCCTCAAGGGTTTCCTCATCGTCCAACCGGAGTACGTCACGTATCAGATCGTGGGAAATCGGCCGCCCCGCCAGGCCAATGACCTGGAGGAAGCGCCGGGCCTCTTCAGGCATCGCTTCCAAGCGTTGAGTGAGTTGAAAGACGTATGGTGACGGTTCGTCGCTGGAATGGGTCAGCAACTCGAAGATAAGAACGGGAAGCCCGCCACTTCGCCGCCATAGCCGATCTACTTCGATGTCGGAGAACGGTCGTTTACCCGTGGTCTCCGCCATCTTCTTGGTTTCTTCGACGCTGAACGGTTCGAGTTCGATCAACCGCATCATTTGCGAGCTTTCGAACCCGGACAGGATCGACAGCGACGTGCTCTGCCCACCGCTGTACGCTCTGGCGGCCAGGACAACGAGGACTTTTTCAGGCGTAAGCCCGGAGAGCAGCGTGGCGACCAGACGTTTAGTTGTCTGGTCGGCCCACTGGAAATCGTCGAGAACGAGCAGTAGTGGTCGCTCTTCGGCTAACTCGGCCAAACCGCGGTGAACCCGACCTAGAAGGTTGGTCCCGGCTTCCGATGACGGCTCGATGATGCGGTGAAGCCGCTCGGCTACAGCCGGTTCGGTTCGTTCGAGTCGTTTGACTGACTCGTTGAGCGGGTGAAGCGGCCAGGACTCACCGAGATCGAGACATGAACCTCGAGCTACGATCATGCCTGCGTCGCGAGCTACGACCTCGGTTTCATCCAAGAGGCGGGTCTTACCAACACCGGAAGGGCCGACAATGGCAACGCAGCGGTGGTCGGTCTCCGAGTCTTCGACAAAGTCGACCAGTTGGCTCCGTTCAGGGGCGCGGCCGACGAGTGGATGAGTTCCCTCGGTCACCCGAACTTCGGTCGCCACCTGTTGTCCCCCTCCATCGCCTGGGTCTTACCTACCGAAGTTAGCCACCCTGCAACCGGTTGCGCCAGGTCTTTTTGGGACTGTACGTCGGTTACCGACGAGAAATAAACAGTCCTATCGATTTGAAATACGTCATCACCCAGACGATTTCGATCACCGAATCGTAAACAATGGTAGAGCCGGAGGGAAGACGATGAGCAGTGGGCCGCCTCGGTGGCCCACCGCTTGTTCGGCAGACGTAGAAGGGGCGGCGAGGTGCTATTCGGAACAGGCGACGGCAAACACGAAGGCCACGACGGACAGCACGAGTCGGCCGATCAACCGATTCTGCTTCACGGGGGTCCGCACCGAAGCGATCGACAAACGGCCACCGACTTAACCGTGCTGCCAATCACCGACGGCTATGCCGTCGTCGTCGACTGCGAGGCAATGCACCAGCCCGACGGGCAGTGGATCCGAGACGTACTCGCTGATGGTGGTGCGATGTTGCAGTTGGGGTCGGATGTCTTCAGTCTGGTCAACCCGAGACTGGAGACGTTCGGAGCAGCGTGCGCTCGCCTTGGCTACTGGATCGACGGACTGCCGCCCATCACACCCGGAATGTGCCTGTTAGTCATGGACAAAGATCACCGATGTCCGGGGACGTGTCGCCGACGTAACCGGCCGCAACGCTGTGGTCGCTGCCTGGCGCAATGCGTTACCACCGGACGACAAACACCAAGCTGACGCCGTCTAAGCGAAGTGCTGAGCTTGTTCGGTGCGCAGTTGATCAATAAGGCGCCCTGAGGGCACATCAACATCGTCGTAGGTGATGCAGTGATCCTGGGCCACGTCATGCTTCAACACACAGCCTTCGGCCACCCCGATTGGGAGTAGCTTCTCCGCGGTGGTCGCCGACGCTGTCTCACATTCGCCGTAGCTGTGGTAGCCACCCAGCTCGTCGATGACGGTTCCGGCCTTGAGGTCGGTCTTTGCCCGGGTGATGACTTCCACCTGAGGGGCTCCGGCCGGTTGCATAACCGGGTCGTTCAACAGCACGGCTCGGGCCACCGAGGTCGGCACCTCGAAATGGCACAAGTGATACGGGGTGTAGAAGCTGTAGAGCGGGCCGTCACCCAGCTTGTACAGCTTCAGATAATGCTGTTGCTTGGGGTCGTCGTGAGTGCCGAACACGTACACCCCTGGACCCGGCTGAGCCTTGACTACGTAGTCGACGATGCCGCCCAACTCTTTCAGCTCGTCGACGTCGTACAGCTCGACGGCTTTGTCGATGTGACCGTCCCAGTCGTAGCCGTACATGCCGCGTTTGGCCACGGTCATGCCGGTGGCGTTGGCCACGATGGCCTGTTCGAAGCTGATCTTGGTACCGTCGGCGAAGCTCGTCACCATGTGGACGTTCTGGCCCCACTGTTCGGCGAAGCCTTCCTGGGTGGTGGGGTTGCGGTAGCGGTCCTGCAGGCCTTTGATGTTGCCGCACAGCAGCGGAGTGACCCCAATGCCTTTCACAAACCGGTAGAGGTTCATTTGCACGCCGGGTTGATCGCCGTCACAGGCGGTCACCAGCACCCCGGCCCGGTCGCCGTAGGTCTTGAGGATGGGGCCGGCTGTTCCGTCCAACTCGGCGTTCATCAACACCACGTGTTTGCCGTGTTCGATGGCGTCCATGGTGACATGAGCCCCGAACTCGACTGCGCCGGTCACTTCGACGATGGCGTCGACCGACTCGGCTTGGCAGACGACTGACGGGTCGTCGGTGATGACGTACTTCCCGTTGGCTACTGCGGCGTCCAGGTCGCCCGGCTTGTCGGCTGAGACGATCTTGTCGGCATCGACGCCGGCTTCGAGGTAGGCGTCGCGGCCCCGTTCCGGGGTTCGGTTGGCGATGGCCACCAGTTCCATGCCCGGTGTCGAGTTGATGGTTTGGTTGACCACTCCCTGGCCCATGAAACCGCAGCCGATGAGAGCGAACCGGACCGGTTTGCCCTCGGCTTGTCGTTCTTCCAGCAGTCGATCGACGATCATCATGTTCGTTCTGGTGCTTCTTTCCGCGCCCTCTAGTGTCTGTACACGGTGCCCGCTTGTGGGTCCCTGTACACGGTGCCCGCTTGTGGGTCCCTGTACGCGGTAAACACGTCGACCGTATCTACCACCGAGTATTGACTGTACCAGTCACTTCTTGCCGGGCCGTTTGAGTCCTAATTGGTGTCCGCGCAGACCCGGACCTAAAACAGGGGCCAGCTCAAACTGCCCGGCGTGAATACGAGCACGCTTGCCGCCAGCGCCGCCAACACCAACACTAGAAGAGCCACCAAATAGCGCTTCACACCCGACTCCTTGCGTAGGGGGCGCATCCTAGTTTCCACCCCACATGACAGTCCAGTCGCCTGTTGGTCTCGGGTCGTTGGAGGTCGGTGCTCGGTTAGGTTTTAGGATCCGTGATGAGGACCCGCTCGTAAACCAGGTTGCCCTCGTCGTCCGGTGACTCCTGAGCCGGAGCGAAGCCGAGCCGTTCAACCAGGTCAATCGATCGTTGGTTGGCCGGGTCGATAAAGGCCTGCACTGTCTGAACATCGTGGTCGTCGATCAGTTCGACCAACATCAACTTGACGGCGGCAGAAGCTATCCCGCGGCCCCAGTGGTTTGGCGACAAGATGTAGGCGATCACGGCTGAGCGCTCGGGAAGGTTGACGGTGGCCTGGACCGTTCCGACCACGACACTTCGGCCGGATTGTCGTTCATTGATAAGCCAGTTGAGCCAGCGCTCGTCGGCCGGAGGTGAATCGGGGTCGAGCATAAAGGCGTGGCGTTTCTCCACCTGCTCGATCGACTCTGGCCGTGGCTCGTCCAGATACTCGTAGACAGCTTCGTCTCGCAGCACCTCGAACATCTGGGGGCCGTGGCCAGTCCGAAGAGGTTCGATGGTGACCGAACGGTCGCTACCCGGATTCATAGGAGGTCAATCGGCACGGCCCAGATCTTGTCGTCAAGTTGGAAACTGTCGCCGCCGGTGTGAAGCACTAGAGAGAGTTCCAAGTCGTTTCCGATCTCCCGGTGGAGCCACTTGAGGTGTTTGGCATCAGCTGCGGTTGGCCGGGATCCGGCCTTGACTTCCATTGCGTA
>CALJMD010000420.1 GCA_937981915.1 uncultured Acidimicrobiales bacterium | reverse complement strand
ACGGGTACGCCGCTGGCCGAAAGTGCCTCGAAGTCTCGACGGGCAGTGCGAACCGACACTTCGAGTTCTTCGGCCGCCTGGCGGGCGGTCACGGTCCCTCGACGTTGAAGCAAAAGTAGGAGAGCAACAAGGCGGTCGGCTCGCATTACGGACCAGTATCCCACCTTTCCCTAAAAGTGGCCAGAAGATGGCCACTTTTGTGATTCACACTGAGATCATGACCAATCACACGCAACCAACGGACACCGAACTACAGACCATTGAGCTGTCGGTGGATGACCCTCGCTACGGACTGTCGCAGGTCGTCGCCGCCCTTCACCCGCTATTCGATGCAGCTTCGGCCGACCCTGCCATCTTGTCGAAACCCACACCGTGCACCGAGTACAACGTGGGCGAACTGGCCGACCACATGATCTTCGTAGCCAACCGGGTCAGCGCCATGGGCCGAGGTGAGAGCTGGGAGGACGTACCTCACGTCTCGGTCAACACCGACATCGCCGAAGCGTTCAAGAGCGCCACGAGGGAGATCCGGGTGGCCTGGGACGACACCGCGAAGCTGGACAAGATGTACACGACTCCGTTCGGCGAAGCTCCCGGAGCCGCCGTCATGTTCGTCTACACCTGCGAGTTCGGGGTGCACGGCTGGGACCTGGCTCAAGGAATGGGAGTCGAATTCACGGTGGCTGACGAGGCGTTGCAGGGAGCGTTGGCGGCGTCGAAAACACTTCCGGCCGAAGGAAGAGACGACCCCGACATGCCGTTCGACCCGGTGGTGGAGGTGTCCGACGATGCCTCAGCGCTGGAACAGATCGCAGGCTGGATGGGCCGTCCCGTCGGGACGTGGACCTAGCCGATCGAACCCTGCTGCCGCTGTAGCGCCCGGGCGAAGTCCTCGAAGGTGGCGACGTCAGTGAGATTGGCGTCGTCGTCAAAGGTCTCCCAGATGACCCCGTCAACCGCGGTCATGGAGAGCTTGACGATGGCGCCCTCCGGGCCGCCTTCCTCCGAGTGGAGGTGGTCGCCCTCATTGGAGGCAAATGTCCCCGCCGGGCGGATCTCGTCCAGCGTCCACTCACCGGCATCCGAGCGGGACCATGTTCGATGCTCCCCTTCGACCACCAGCGTGTCGGTCGGTCCGACATGTCGATGTGACGGGCATCGGGCGCCGGGGGCCAGGCGAAAGTACAGGTCGATCTGCTGGCGGAGGTCATTGGCGCCGAGCACCCAGAAGAACAGTCCGTCGTAATCGGGAAACTGCCGCCACGTGACGGCGGAGTCATCGATGCGGTGGGCTGGTCTCTGAAGCTGGTCGACGGCCGACATGACAACAACGCTAGTGGTCGTCGTCCCGGTCGATCCAGCCGGGCGTCAGTCGGGCGCTTGTTAATCCGGGACTGAGGCCGCCGCGGCAGGTAGGCGAATAACGGCTGCCACCGCCACCAGCACTATGACGCCACCGAGCCCTTGAGTCGGCGTGATTGGCTCGTCGTGCACCGGCCAGGCCAGGCCGACGGCCACAGCGTTCATCAACAGCAGGAATAGCGACGATCGAGCGGCTTCGACGTAACCGTGAACCCAGCTCATCAACACGTGACCTAAGAACCCGGTGGTCAACGACATGACGGTCAGCCACCACAAGTCGACTCGGTCGATGGTGGCCCAATCCTGTGTGCCGGTGCCGATGAGTGCGGGGACCAGGGTGATGAGGCACGCCCACACGGTGATGCCTGCGATCCATTCCAGCGGGTCGACGTCGGTGGTTGAACGGGCCAAACGAGTCAACACGAAATAGCCGGAGAACATCACCATGGCCATGAACGCCAGAACCACTCCGAGCACGGAGGACCGCAGCTCGGCTCCAGCCCCCAGGATCACCAACGCTGCGCCGGCCACCCCGGCCAACGTCCACAGCACGTGGTTGCGGGTGGGGCGTTCATTGAACACCGGGCCGACGATGACCAATAGCAGCGCAGGCTGCAGGGCGATGCCGACGGTCAGTACCGCCACCGTCGACTCTTGCAGCGTGGCGAACACGAAGATCATGTTGATTCCGAACGCCATTCCCGCCAACGCCGTCCGCTTCAGCATGGGCCACCCCAGCGGACGACCACGCAACGCGGTGGCGGCCAAGATCAGGGGGGCCGAGATCAAGAAGCGCATCGGGGCGGCCACCAGCGGGGGAGCAGTGACCAGCTTGGCCCACACCGGTCCGGCTCCCCACACGAACACCACAACAGCCAGCGCGGCGTACGGGAGGCGTCCAACGGCTGATGCGTCGGGCCGCTGAGAGACGGCAGTCACTCGGTTGGTACCCAGTGGTGTTCGTTGAACGTCACCAGGCTTCGGGTTCCTTTTCGGTTGGCAGCCACCCTCGTGATGGAGGCGTGGTGGGCCAGCATCCAGGCGTCGGGTGCGCCCAGAACCTGCTGAAGGAACGATCTAATCACGCCGGCGTGGCACACGACGGCTACCGACCGTCCGGGGTTGTCGTCGATGATCTGATCGAACCCTGCGTTGACTCGGGCAATGAACGCCGGGCCCATCATTTCCAGGAACTTGGCGGTCGTTTCCTCCCGCGTCATGTCACTGCGTAGCCACGCTGGAACGTAGGCACCGGTCTCGTAGTCGTACTCTGCGATCCGGGCGTCGACCAGGGGCTCCATCTTGTGTCGCTCGACGAGGGGTTCCGCTGTTTGGCGAGCCCTCTGCTGTGGGCTGACGTAGACAGCGTCGAAGGAGCTGTCGGCCAGAAAGTCGGAGGTGGCCTGCGCCTGTCGTTGGCCGAGCGGCGTTAAGGGAGGGTCGACGAGATCGTCTTCGACCACCGGTTCGCCGTGCCTAATGATGACGAGTTCCACGGTGATTCAGTGTTGCAGGCTAGATGACCGGGTGCGAGATCCAGCTCTTGTCTGAAGCGACCGGCTAGTCGCAGTTGTCGACCAGGCCGAAGAAGGTGGCGACCGGCCGTTCCCGGCCCGGGATGCGAGTGTGGGCGGGTCGGCTGAGTAGCTCCTGTTGGTCGTTGATTTGTCCGACCATGGTTGCTGAACCGCCGCCGTCGAACTCGAGGGCGTCGTCCACACCTCGTTCGATCATCAGTTGACCGACAGCCGGCAGTGACAGTCCGTTCGAATATCCGAACTGTTTGCCGTCGACCACGGCCAAGACAAGCTGGTTGTCGTCGTGGTCGATGCCGACCACCGTTCGGGGGTAGCGGTTGGTTGCAACGTCCGGCCCACGGGCGATCACGCCATCGACTACCACTGGCGCCCGTCCGGGGACGGCAACGAGACCCGACGGCAGTTCACCGCTGGAAAGTGAGCCGATGGAGCCTGTACCGTTTGCGGTGTCGAGCATCAGGTAGCGTTCCCACGACGACTCGACGCCATGGAGGCTGCCGTAGACTACTACATGGCCGATGGCCGTGATCGGGTCGCCGGAGGTCGGATAGCTCGACCAGTGTGGGTACTCGCGTATCGGGTAAAAGAAGGCGACGTTAATCACCAGATCGGACGCGGTGCGTCGGCCGTACTCGGTTGCCGTGGAGGCGTCGATCAGGCCTTCGGCATCGGGCAGCGAGGCGTTGACCTCGATACATGACTCCAGGGCATCCAATGGCACGCTGGCCCAGTGAACGACGGCTCGATCAACCGCCTGGCGTTCATAGGCGATGTTGGCGGTGAGTTGTTCGCTTCGAGGAGAGCTGTCGCCGCGAATGCTGGCCACCAACCACACGGCGGGAAGCAAGCCGAAACCCAGAAGTACGAGCCCGACTAGACCGAGGACGGGAACACGCCACGTCCAACCGTCGCTCTGTTGGCGACGCTTCGCTCGGGCGACAAGAAGGCTGCCGCCGACAAAGCAAACCAAGCACCCGAGGTTGAACCAGATCACGCCCGAGACTGTACATCGCTGACCCTGA
>CALJMD010000419.1 GCA_937981915.1 uncultured Acidimicrobiales bacterium | reverse complement strand
AGCAGGAGCAAGCGGCCCCTCGCCCCACGACGCCTGATAACGCAAACCAACTTCTTCAGCCGTTCGGGCCGAGCCACCAACAGCCAACGTCTCGTACGACTCCTGAACGATGGGGCGCAACCGCTCAACCAGATCTCGACGTCGGGCCACCAACCGTTCGCCGGCCTCGGCCAGGCGAGTGTCCCACACGTCAAGCGTCGGTTCAGTGGTCTCATCCAGACGCCCGCCGGCCTGGCGCAGTAATGCGTTGCGCTGCTTCAATGCTCGTTCGAAGTCAGCGATCGTGGCCTCGGTTTTGGCGCTGAGGGCCACCAAAACATCGTCGAGGTAGCTTCGCCGCTCCCCCGGGCCGTCTTTCAACAACCGCAAGTCGTCAGGAGCAAAGACGGTGACCCGCAGGGCGCCGAGCAGATCTTTCGTACGCTTGAGTCGCTGACGGTTTACCTGGGCCCGGGTTCGCCCCTTGCGTAATTCCAACTCGATCAACACATCGCGGTCGTCACGCAAACCTTCGGCCCGAACGACAGCCGCTTCAGCCCCTTTGGCCACCATGGACTCCACTGGCGAACCGCGGAACGACTTCAACGTGGCCAGTAGACCTAGAGCCTCCAAAAGGTTGGTTTTGCCTTGGCCGTTGTCGGCCACCAACGCGGTCAGCCCAAGATCAAGTTCGAGTTCAAGCTCTTGGTAGCTGCGGAAGTCAGTCAACCACAGCCGCTGAATCTGCAAGCTACGAAACCCGAACCGGCATGATCAGATACAGGAAGTCTTTGCCATCGGCGGCGTTCTCACCATCGGTGACTTCGTCGCTGATGCCTCGCACGATGGCGGGTCGCTGCTCGTCGATGGTGGACAACGTGACATGCTCACCCGGTGTCACATCGATGCCGTCGAGCAGGAAGTCCGGGTTGAAAGCGATTGTCAGGTCGCTTCCGGCGTACTCCCCTTCCAAGCTTTCACGTGCGGTTCCGACGTCTTGGGTGATAGCCACCAACTCGACGCTTTGCGACGTCATCTCGAGACGGATCGGCGTTGACTCTCGAGCCAGCAACTTGACCCGGCGAAGAGCTTCGGTGAAGTCGGCTCGGTTGAGCGTCAACACGTTGGGGTGACTGTCGGGGATCAGGCCGCGGTAGTTGGGGAAGTCGCCTTCGATCAGTCGGGTGGTCAAGCGCACATCACCGACTGAGAACGAGGCGTCACGCTCACCAAGTTGAAGTTCGACGGTGTCACCTTGGCCGAGAACTCGGTTGAGTTCACCCAGCGCACGTGACGGGATCAGCACACTTTGGCCTTCGTCCAGAACAGAGATGCCGGAAACATCGCGCATGGCCAGGCGGAACGAGTCGGTGGACACCAACCGCAATCCTCCGGCTTCGGCGGCCAGAAGAACACCGGTGAGGATCGGGCGGGAGTCGTCAGTACTGGCTGCCAGCACGACCTGCTTGAGTGCTCGGGTCAGCTGATCGCTGGGGAGCTTCACCGTGTCGGTGCCCAGGTCGGTCAGCTTGGGGAACTCGTCGCCGGAGATCAGGCGGATGCTGAACTCGCCGCGACCGGAACTGATGGACAGGCTGTCCTCTTCGGCCACAAACGACACGGCACCGGGCTGGAGCGCTCTCACAATCTCGGTTGCCAGGCGGGCTGGAATCACGATGACGCCGTCGCCCTGTCCGACCACGGTGACATTGATCGAGATGGTCAGATCAAGGTCGCTACCAGTGAGCGTTAGCTGATCGCCAACTAGCTCTGCTCGTACACCGGACAAACCCGGCATGCCGCCGCGGCCGCTGACCGCTCGACCGGCGATACCCAGGGCTTCAACAATGACGTCACGTTCGCAACGAAACTTCATTTCAAGTCTTCCTCACTGAAAGTTGCGGGGATCTGGCATGAACTCTAGCCGTTAAGAGTGACTGGTTGAACCGAGTGGTCGACCGTTCGGTCGGGCCAACTCTTATCAACGGCCTGTCCCCAATAAAGCTTCTGTTCTGATTTATGAATGGTTGTAGTGGTAGTAGAGCTGTGGATTGTGGATGAAACGATGTTTTGCCTGGTCAGAGCAACAAACGTTGTCCGCAACCCGGTGTTGGTCATCCATATCTGACATCGATGTGATTTGACGGCCTGGGGATGAGGGTCTGGTTGTCCCCATCTGAGCAGGCTGTCGTCCTCATGTCATCCCAAGCGAACGGTGATGCTGTCCACTTGTTGTCCCGATACTTACGCATCGATTTCCACAAGCAGCCCACAGGGCTGCCGCAACCCCACAAGGGTTGTTATCCGAAGTCGACGGATTGGGCCTGGACCCGAATTGCTTTCTCCAGGGTGGTTACGTGGTTGTAGATCTGTGTGCGTTCCTTCATCAGCGCCGAGATCTTGTCGCAGGCGTGCATCACAGTGGTGTGATCACGTCCCCCGAACTCTCTAGCGATGTGCGGGTAGCTGAGATCGGTGAGTTCTCTGGTGACGTACATGGCCATCTGTCGAGCGATGACCAGCGGCCGCCGTCGTGACTTGCCGATCAACTCGTCGCGAGCGAAGCCAAACTGCTCGACGGTCGCTTCGAGGATCATGTCAACGGTGATGGGCCGCGGTTGACGGTCGGCGATGAAATCACCGAGTACTTGTTCAGCCAGGGCACGGTCCAGCGACTGGCCGGTCAAGTTGGCGTAGGCGGTCACCTTATTAAGGGCGCCTTCAAGTTCACGAATGTTGTTGGTGATGTTGGCGGCGATGAACTCGGAGACCTCGTTGTCGAGCACCAGGTCGTCCCGTTCCGCCCGCTTGCGGAGAATCGCCATGCGGGTTTCGATATCAGGCGGCTGAATGTCGGTGAGCAGGCCCATCATGAACCGGCTCTTAAGCCGTTCCTCCAACGTCGGGATGGCATCGGGCGGGCGATCGGACGAAAGTACGATCTGACTGTTGGCACCGTAGAGGTCGTTGAAGGTGTGGAACAGTTCCTCTTGGAGGCGGTCCTTGCCTTCGATGAACTGGATGTCATCGATCAACAGCACATCAATTTGGCGATACCGGCGCTTGAATTCGTTGCCGGAGTTGTTCTTGATCGAATCGACGAACTCGTTGAGGAACGTCTCGGTTGAGACGTACAGCACCTGTTTGTTGGGTTCGAGGTCGTTGATGAAGTTCTGGATGGCTCGCAGGATGTGGGTCTTGCCCAGACCGGCGCTTCCGTAGATGAACAACGGGTTGTAGGACCCGCCGGGGCGTTCGGCCACCGACAGCGCGGCGGCTACTGCGAAGCGGTTGGACGGCCCGGTGACGAAACTGCGGAAGGTGTACCGGCGACTTGGGTCGTTGTCGAGCGGGTCGACGCGGCGAAGATACTCGCGGTTGCCGGCGTTGGTACCGCTGTCGTAACTGGTACCGCTGCCGTAATTGCCCCCGCCGGCGGGTTGGCTTACATCTTGGGGGGCATCACCGCGGGCGGCCCCCAGCGAGGTGACCGTTCCCATCTCGGTTTGGCCGTTGCCGGTTTGAACCGGCACTGCGTTCGGGGCGTCACCGTTGTTGGATCGATTGGCCTCATAATGGCGAAGGTCGATTACGTCGTCGGTGGTTGAGCCGGCGGCCGGGGTTGACGCCTCGGCGTCGAACAGCGTGGGTGAGGTCAGCTCGAACGAGACTTTCATCTCGCGCCCGGCAGCTTCCGTTACTGCGTCTTCAACCAGTGGGCGGTAACGGCCGTCGAGTTTGTCTCGGATGATCCCATTGGGCATACCGAGAACCAGCTCGTCGGACTCGGCTCGGATTGGTGAGAGTTGAGCGAAGGTGCTTTGCCAAACACCGTCGGAGACTTGACTTCGCAACAGGCTCGAAGCCGTCGACCAAAGCTGTGAAAGGTCGGTCACTACATTGTCTCCCTACCGGCTTGAGTCTGAGAGTCGCCAGAAGCGCTCAAACCGGCAGCAATAGAAGATACACACCTGTGGAAAAAGTGTGGAGAAGTTACTCGTTGTCGCCCTTGCCTCATCATCACCATGTACACCAGTTCTCCCCATTACCCACAAGATTATCCACAGGCTGTGCCAAAAGAGACCGGTGCTCAGGTGGAGGCGGCCGTGAAACCAGGTTTTGACTGCAGTTTCGATCCGTCCAGATCACTCGGATGGGGCAAACTGAGGTTGACCATGTCGTTTGTGAGACAAAGTCGATTTGCATCCACCACATCTAGCTGGATGTAACTTACAGTCTTGTAATTCAGTTGGTAAGGTGAAGTGCAGTGTGTCGTTCGCGAAGCCTGGCCAAAACCTACTTTTCGGTTGGCGACGCGGCGGATTGCTCCTGGCAAGCCCACTACTCAATGATGTCCTCAATGAGAGTGAACGCCTGGAAGAAGTTCCCTCCACGACTCACGCCCTGCACCTTGGCTTACAGACGTTATCAGACGGCCGCGGCCCTGACACGTCGTTCTGTGGAAAAGTAGCACGACCAATGCTGAGAGATGTGTGTCGAAGGTTGTCCATCAATTGAACAGATGGCCGCCAGGCAAACTGGTGCAACTGAAACACGGCACTCAGACCGCCCAAGCCGGTCCACGGCTCGACGAGTTGGTTGTGTACAAGTGCAGGCCTAACCTGTGAACAGGTTTAAAAGCCAGGTTCATGTCGCCCAGCGCAGCCCGAATTCGCTCGACGGGTGACTGTTCCGTAGTGAGGTGATCCCCTCGCTCGCCACCTTCGCTGTTTCCGTCAACCCTGGTCGGTCCTAGACCAAGCCGGGTTGACCGGTATGAAGGGCAGGGTCGGGCCCGGGACCACCGACAGGAGCACGAGGCCCAAAGTGCCCCATGCCCTGAAAGACCCGAGTTGGCGCGGCCCCAAACGGACGATGACAACGGGTAGCACACCAACGGACATATGTACGCCAACGGATATAAGGCGAGAAGACAGTGAAACGCACATTTCAACCCAATAACTTGAAGCGAGCCCGCCGACACGGCTTCCGGGCCCGCAAGGCAACAGCCGGCGGACGGCAGGTACTTCGGTCTCGACGGGCCAAAGGTCGTCGCCGACTGAGTGCGTGATACCAACCGTCCATAAGCGGCGGACGTTCACCGAACTGCGTCAGCACGGGCGCCGAGTACAACACGGCACTGTTCGAATGACGTACCTGGCCTCACCCACCACGGCCAACGGCCGGTGGGACGGGCCTCGAGTGGCGTATGCCTTCAGTCGTCGCTTCGGCAAAGCGGTGCAACGTAATCGAGCGCGGCGCCGGCTGAGAGACGCGTTCGCGCGTGCATGGAATGAACATGCCGATGAGAACCCTGACATGAACAGTCTCAACGGAGCGTTCCTGCTGTCAGGAACTCGACGCATTCTTACCGCTCCGTTCGACGGAGTGGTGGCCGACACCACCGTCTGCCTGCAAAAGCTGAGCGTCGCATGACCGCCACCGAACGGGCCACGGACCAGGCAGCAAACAGCCGACCTGAAACAGCCGGGTCCATCGGACCGAGCTCGCAGGTAACGCCCGCTGGCCCTATCGGCCGGTCATTGCTGTGGTTCATCGGCCTCTACCGAGCATGGTCGTCCACCAGGCCCGGCCGATGCCGGTACATGCCAACCTGCTCGCACTACACCGCCGAAGCCATCGAAATGCACGGCACAGCCCGCGGATGCTGGTTGGCCATTAAGAGAATTGGTCGGTGTCACCCGTTCGGGTCACACGGATACGACCCTGTTCCGGAGAAATAGCCCATGTTCGAACAGATAACCGATGTCAGCTTGGGAGCATTCGCTCGGCTGCTCTCGTTCTTCTACTCACTGCCGGTGATCGGTGGCAACTACGGCGTTGCCATCATCATGCTCACCATGGCGGTGATGATCCTGTTGATGCCGCTGACGCTCAAGGCGACGCGCTCAACCATCAAGATGACGCAGATGCAGCCCAAGATGAAGGAGCTGCAGCAAAAGTACAAGGGACCGGAGAAGCGTCAGGAACTCAACGCCGAGCTGATGGCCCTCTACCAAGAGGAAGGCATCAACCCGGTAGGCGGCTGCCTGCCGATGCTGGCCCAGCTTCCAGTGTTCTTGGTGCTGTTCAATGTGCTGCGTGGCCTCACCCGCCGAATCTCGGAGAAGCCCTATTTCCATGCCGCTGAACGAGCTCGGGAGATGGCTGGAGTCGGAGGCGAAACAACTCGCAACTTCGACCCCAACTACATCGATCAGAACTCACAGCTGTACAAGGATCTCTCTCAAACCGACGAGATGCGCTTCGGTCCGTTCGACCTGGCCGAGTCAGCCTGGAACGTCTTTCAGTCCGACATTGTTTCGTTCATCCCGTACTTCATACTCATCCTGTTCGTAGTCGGCACCAGCTACTACCAGCAGAAACAGATCTCTGCTCGTCGAGGAAAATCAGACGAGCCCCTCACCCCACAAATGCAGACCCAGCAGCAGCTACTCAAAGTGCTGCCGCTTATGTCGGGCGCCTGGAGCTTCGTGTTCCCGGCCGGCCTGGTGTTGTATTGGGCGACATCGAACATGTTCCGAGTGGGACAGCAGTCCTACATCACGCGATCCCTTTACCGGGGTGACGGGATCGGGGCTCAAATGCTCGAGAAGCAGAAAGAGCAAAAAGAGCAGAGAGACGACGAGACCGACGCCATCGACTCATCCGATGAGGGTGACGACGACGTCGATGACGGTCCGTCGAACAAGAACACGAAAAAGAACAACACATCGAAAACCAAGACAGCCAACCAAGCGAAATCGAACAAGGCGTCTGGAAGTGAATCGGGATCGGAGTCGACCAACGGGTCGGCACCGAAAACCACGGTGGACCGCGAAAAGCGCTGGGCCGAGAAGAGGGCACAAAAAGCCAAGGTTCAGGAGCGACGCGAAGGATCAGGCAATTCGAGCCGGGTCACCCCCAAGGGAACGAAGCCGACCGCATCCAGGAAGTCTAAGAAAAAGCGATAGTCGACGTCAGCCGTCAAGGCCGACGCTGATTCCACCCCGACATCCGACGACTACACGTCGTCCGACAACGGGGGTTGGTGGTCATCTGACCAGAGGAAGTTAAGAGGTGCAAACCACACGTGGAATGGGTTAAAACAACAGCCAAAACCGTTCCCCAGGCGATTGAACAGGCTCTCGACACGCTAGGCGTGGACGAATCCGAAGCCGAAATCGTCGTCATCGAGGAGCCCCGCAAGGGACTCTTCGGTCGAGTTAAGGGAGCAGCCCGGGTGGAAGCCCGGATCAAGCCGGTGTCGGTCCGACCCAAAGCCGACCGCCGCAATCGCCGAGGCGACCGCAAAGGTGGCCGGGGCAAGGGCAACGGACGAGGACGCTCAGACAAGCGAGGCGACCGCAACAAAGGCGGATCGTCGAAGAACTCCAACAGCGGCGCCAATAGAGGCGGCAACGGTGGGGGTAATGGTGGCGGCAAGAATACGTCCGGCAACAAAGACCAGAACCGGCGCGATTCGGGCGGCAAGAACGAACGGAACCGAAACCGCTCAAACTCGAATCGTGATCAGGGTGAAGGCGGTAGTCGCAGTGACCGCGGTGACCGCAATGAACGCGGTGACCGCAACGAGCGATCTAACGGTAAAGAACCGGTTGAGGCGCAAGCAACGGCTGAAGGCGGTTCAAACCACGACTCGTCAAGCCGTGACTCGTCAAGCCAGGGTTCATCGGGTCGCCGACGAAATCGCAGTCGAGGTACCCGAGGGAACCCCCGAAACGCAGCGGCCGACACGGCCGATCAGTCAACGGATCAGTCGACTGACCAATCAACCGGTGGTGGCCAAGGTACTCGCAAGGCGGCCGCCGTCGCAGGGGCCGCGGCAACCGCAACTGCAGCCAAGAAATCTCAACGCAAGAAACCGAACCGGTCGCAAGCCGATTCGAAGCCAACGGAGGACACACCAGTGGAGCATGTAGCCGACGAAGTAGTAGCCGACCACCTGAAAGACTTTTTGGGTGGACTGACCACTGCGTTCGGACTCGAAGGTGATGTTGAAATCGAAAACCCCGAGTCTGAGGTCATGGTGGCCACCGTTGCCGGGCAGCACGGCCTGATGGTCGGCCCCAAGGGTCGAACCCTGGACGCCATCCAAGAGCTGGCCCGTGTGTCGGCTCAGCGATCAGCGCCGAGCGCCATGCGAATCCGAGTCGACGTTGGTGGCTACCGCAAACAGCGGACCGAGGCCATTGCGTCCTTCGCGGTGAAAGCAGCCGACAAGGCTGTCGACAACGGCGTCGAGGTGAAGCTTGACCCGATGCCGGCCAGCGACCGTAAGGCCGTTCATGATGCGTTGACCGAGGATTCGCGAGTCGAAACCCGGTCCATCGGAACCGAGCCCCGCCGTCGAGTGCTCATCGTTCCGACAGCTTCATCGGACGATCAGTCCGAAGAGGAATAGCAAAGAAAAGTCGAGTACCGAGCCTGGGAGGTCCGGTTCCCTCATGATCCATCATGTTCTGGATCGATCAAGGGAGCTGGGCTTTCTAGGTCCCGGCTCGATCGATGATCAGATCGAGCACTCTGAACGCTTCGGGCTAGTACTCGACAGTCTTCCACCCGACGGTTCTTCGTCGGACAACCTTTCGGTTACCTCGTCTCGACCACTGGTGGCCGACATCGGGGCGGGTGGAGGCGTCCCGTCTCTACCGGCACTGGTCGGTCGCCCGGACCTGGATGCCGTTCTCATTGACGCCTCGCAACGGCGATGTTCGTTCCTGGTGTGGGCCTGTTCAGAGCTCGACCTGACCGACCGGGTGTCGGTGTGGTGTGGACGAGTTGAAGAGGTCGCGCACGAGGACCGGGCTCGAGCCAGATTTGATGCGGTAATCGCCCGCGGGTTCGGGCCTCCCGCTATCACTGCCGAGTGTGCATCTGGTCTATTGACCACCGGTGGTCACCTGGTGGTCAGCGAACCACCGGAAGGCCGGTCGTGGCCCGCCGAGCCGTTGCAGCAACTTTCTTTGCGGCAAGTGCCCTCCGTCGACGACGGATTCGCCGTGTTCCGAATGGAAGGCGAGCCTATGGAAACATTTCCGAGGCCGGCCAAGACTCAACAAAAACGCCCGTTGTTCTAGCTCCCTTTATGGCGTCTCTGAAGTTGTCACTTTGGGACTGTCCGCCCATCTGGCATGCGTTGTTTAACCCAAGCGCATTAAGCCACATCGACAATCGTAGCCATGCAAATATGCCCACCGCCGGGCGTGATGTGGCGATCGAAGGTAACGTTCTGCCTATGCGATGGTGGTGCTAGGACTGCCGTTGCGACACGGTTCGGCGGTGTTCCGATGAGTGGCGACTTTGACAATCGAGATCATGGCTCGTACAGGGAAGGCGTTCCATCCGACGCCGACCTGACGTCCACCCGATCGCTTCCCATTGTTGATCCTGATGTTCAGCCTCCGGCCGTCCGCCGCCTGCCGACTTCGCGGTCACAAGAATCCTCCGCAACGGAGCGACCAAGCGTCCCTGATCCAGGTTCGGTGCCACCGCGCCGAGCGGCACCGCCAACTCGGCCGCAGCAGGTACGTCGACCGGCTCCCGGTGGTGGCGTCTCGGGTCGCCCCGTCCCGACACCTGCACCTGATCGCGCTAGCAACGACCGTGTTGCCAACCGCCATGTTGCCGCCCGCTCTGCCCCACCGTTGGTGGCCAGGCCGAATCGGCCCCAGCAACCATGGACGCCGACAGACCACGACGAGTACGTGGCCCAACCCACCCGTGGTGGTGAACGGGTTCGGCATCGACGTCGTCGGCGATCGTTGCCGGGCATCGTGCTGGTCGGCTTCCTGGTAGCCGGGTTGGCCATCGGCTACCTGGTTATTGAGCGTCTCGGTATTCTCGACGGCACATCGACTGAAACCTCGATCGGCGACGAAACCGATGGCGCGGGAACGGTGGCCGAAACCACGGATGACGAAGCAACCGAGACCGGCTCGGATGAAGCTGCCGCCGATGACACAGCTGTTGATGGGACCGCTGACAGCACGGCCGACAACACCGATGCGGTTGCCGGTGACCCAGACTGGCCCGGCGGGACAGGTGCGGTACCCGACGGAGTGCCGCAGATCCGGCGAGCAGAAATCGACCCCGGCGGACAGATGGTCTTGACCGGCTCGGCGCCGAACTGGGAAACGGCAACCAAGATCGTGCAGTTCGCCGGTGAGAAGCTGCCCGGAGGGCCCGATGCGGTTGACAACCAGTTGACCTGGCATCCCGACGCTGATGCTTCCGCCCAGTGGGGCGACGTCGTCATGGACAGCGCGGCCACCTTCGACGTTAGCGGTTCGGTCATCGACCCTGAATCGTTGTCGTCTCTCGACGTGGCAGCCGAAATGTTGATCGCCCACCCAACGGTCTTCGCCGTCGTAATCGGTCACACCGATGACTCGGGCGACACCGACGAGAACAACCAACTGTCGGCTGATAGAGCTAGCGCCGTAGTCGAGTATCTGACCGAAAAAGGCGTCGTACCCGGCCAGATCGTGGTCGCTTCAGCTGGGTCTGATGATCCCACTGCCTCGAATGACACCGAGGAGGGACGGGCCGAAAACCGGCGCGTGGAGATCAACTTCAAGAACGTCCTGATTCCCGGAACAGGGTTCGGGGAGAGCTAAAGGGTGGCCAGCAAACGGAACCCTCAGCCAGAGAGCCCAGCGAAGTCGATGAGACTGATGCGTGCTGGGTTCGCCCCGCTTGTCGTCAGCGCCCTTTTGACTGGATGCGCCACCGTCGAGTCGGTGTTGGGCCAGTCGGATGAGGCGTCGCCGTCAACCACTGCGGTTGTCGAACCCACTTCGGATTCAACTGATGAACCGACGGCCGAAACGGTCGAAGAATCGGACGGCCAATCGTCTGACAGCACTAGCGGCGGTGAAGAAGAGGGAGACGCGACGCCAACGCTTTTTGACATCGACGCCGTCTTGGCCGCCGACGCCGACTGCCCCGAGCCGGTGTCCGGCGAACCGCTGATTATCGGTTACGCCGCCGACCTGGGCGATTTGGGTGTCTTCGCCGACGGGCCAGCCTCGCAGACGGCGAGTCATATGGCGAACCTCATCAACTGTTCCGGTGGACTTGACGGTCGACCGGTCGAAGTAGTGGTCGGTGACGTCTCTGGAACAGATCCGCTGGTCAGTCGAGACGTCACCACCGATCTTCTCGATGCCGGTGCAATTGCTCTGCTCGGTCCACCCTTTCCCGATCCTGGATTCCGGGTTCTCCAGGCAACAAGAGGTCTGGTACCGGTACTATTCACCGGCTCAACAGAACCGGCATTGGCTGACGCCAGCGAGCTATCGTTCCTGGTTGCGTTCAACGACACCCAGGGTGCGACAGCGGCGGCGCAGTTCGCCCAAACCAAAGGCTGGGGTCGGGCCGCCGTCTTCGGCGCTGAAGGCCCCTACTTCGGATACAACGCCGAAGTGTTTGTCTCCGCCTTCACCAGTCAGGGCGGAACGATCACGGCCAGCTATCCGTTCGTGCCTCAAGAACAGACTGACTTCAATGAAGCGGTGGCCGAGATTGTGGCCGATCCGCCTGACGTGATCTACTCCCCCATGCTCGCCGACCAGTGGGTGACACTACGGCGCCAGCTGGACGAGGCCGGCCTGACCGACGTGGAGCTCTTGGCTTCCGACGCATTCGAAGCCACCAACGGTTACGCGCTGGCGGGAACAGACGGAATTTTCCATGTCACTCACACCGACCCCGGTGAGGGAACTCGACTGCGAACCCTCTTAACCAGCTTCGCCGACGCTAACGGAGGTGTGCCTCCGGCATCGCCGTCCATGGCGGCGCTTGCCGGTGACGCAGTCGCCGTCGTTGCTGAGGCGTACCTGCAATCCAAACCGCAGGACCCCGTCGCTCTGGGTCAAGCGATCGCCAATGTTGGTCTAGTACAAGGTGTGTCCGGCGAGTTGAGCTATGACGGCTCCGGTGCACCAGCCAAGCCGATGTACGTCCATCAGGTCGTAGACGGCCAAGCGACCCTGGCCGCTGTTATTGGTGGCTGACCTCGGCTGACGAGGGCTGCGTGGACTCCG
>CALJMD010000418.1 GCA_937981915.1 uncultured Acidimicrobiales bacterium | reverse complement strand
CCGATCAACAGCTCCCCGTCGGGGCCTCGCAATTCAAGTGTGGTTCCACCGTCGAATACGTTGGCACCGAAGATGTCACCTTCAGCCAGGCGGAACTTGTAGAAGTCGGTGTCGAACTCGATGGCCTCGATGGCGTAGGTGTACGCGCCTTGGCTGCCGACCTCCCCGGTGTCACTTTCGCTGGCCGAGTCAAACGGATCGAGCGGAGCGAATGCCCCGAAGCCACCGATCGACACGTAGTAGGTTCCGTCAGCCGGAATGTCGGCTACCAGGAAGCTGTCGAAGCTCTCGGCCGAACCGTCGTCGTTGAAGGCTAAGACGTTTCCGTCGGAATCCCAGAAGACCACAAACGAGTCGAGGTCACCGAACGGATCGTCGGTGTCGATATCAATTGAGACGGCGGTTCCGGCCACGAGGTCGGGCAACGCCAGGAAGTCAAAGTCGAACGGATCGTCGGCTTCGTCGCCGATCACACCTGAACCGGTAACGGCGTCACCGGGGGCAAGCGCTGGCAGCACGGCCGCGTCGGTGATCGAACCGACCAGTTCCACTACCGGTCCGGCGTCAGTGGTGGTTCCCTCCGGAATATCAGGGCCGGACCCGGTGATGTCAATGCCGTCGCGGCCGTCGGCATTGTCGGTGTCAAGGAAGACGGGTTGAGCCTTGTTGGCCGAGTCGTTGTTGCCGGGACGTTCGTCAACAGCACCTGATCGGGGCCCGACCTTGGGGCCCTGACCTCGTTCTTGAGCGGCTCGCCGCTCAGCACTGGCATGGACGGCGTAGGTGTCCCACGAGCGAACATCGGCATCGTTGAACGGCAGGTTGGCCACCAACGGGTTCGGGGTGGTCGGTGCCGCAACCGAGCCGTTCACCATTGTCTTCTCCCAAGCGGAGAAGTCGGTGCGGCCGGCGTCCACCGGAGCGGTGAACACTACGGCCAGTGGGGCTAGAGCGACAAGCGCGACAATGGCGCGCCAAGGTCTTTTCGGCGAAAACATGGAACCTCCAGGTGCTAGGAAAGGTAGGCGGTGCTAGCACGCCCAATCTTAGACAGGCATCAACAGCCAAGCCAGTTGAGGCGCAGCGCGTCGCCTCCTGCCTGGTGGCGATGTAATCGAACGCAGCCGCTACAGCACCTCGATACTGTTAAGCGCAACACTGACGACCAACGACATTCTTCCGCCTCACCTCCAACAGATCCGTCGAGCTCAATGACATGAACCGAGAAGCAACCAACCTGATTCGAGGTGGGCTGCAGCGCTCACACTTCGATGAAACGGCTGAAGCCGTTTTCCTGACCTCCGGGTACGTGTATTCGTCGGCGGCCGAAGCAGAGGCCGCCTTCGCTGGCGAGCACCAGCGCTACATCTACTCCCGCTACGCCAACCCGACCGTGTCCATGTTCGAAGAACGCCTGCGCTTACTCGAAGGTGCAGACGCGGCCATGGCAACGGGATCAGGTATGGCCGCAGTCTTTGCCTCGCTGGCCTGTTTTGTCGGTGCTGGTGACCGGGTGGTGGCGTCTCGTGCCCTGTTCGGCTCGTGCCATGTCATCTTGACCGACATCCTCCCTCGCATGGGGGTGGAGACGCACCTGGTGGCCGGAACCTCGCTGGCCGAGTGGGAGGCAGCTCTGACTGGCGGGGCTAAAGCTGTGTTCCTCGAGTCGCCCTCCAACCCCGGGCTGGAAATCATCGATGTGGCCGCCGTCAGCGAAATGGCTCACGCCGCCGGTGCCGTGGTGATTGTCGACAACGTGTTCGCCTCGCCGGTTCTCCAGCACCCGTTGGAGCTGGGTGCCGACGTGGTGGTCTACTCGGCCACCAAACACATCGATGGCCAGGGTCGAGTACTGGGCGGAGCGATCTTGAGTTCGGAAAGCTTCAAGTCCGACTACGTGATGCCGTTCACCCGCCATACGGGACCCAGTCTTAGTCCGTTTAACGCCTGGGTGCTAGTGAAGGGGCTTGAGACATTGCGGTTGCGGGTTGATGCAGCGGCCGCTTCGGCGTTGACGTTGGCTGACCGACTCGAACAATCCGGTCGGGCTGTCGTTCGTTATCCGGGCCTGGAGTCCCACCCTCAATTCGAGTTGGCGGCCCGGCAGATGTCGGCCGGAGGCACCATTTTGACCATTGACGTCGACACCAAGGACCGGGCGTTCACGTTTATGGATGCGCTCACCTTGTTCGATATCTCCAACAACGTCGGCGACTCGAAGAGCCTGGCCACTCATCCCGCCACCACCACCCACCGCCGGCTGGGACCGGAGGCCCGAGCCGACGTCGGGATCGGCGACGGGATGGTGCGACTGTCCGTGGGTTTGGAGGACGTCGAGGACCTATGGGAGGACCTCGACGCCAGCTTGCAGGGAGCAATATGAGCGGGAGCAGGGCCGTCCGCTACCTAAGGGGCGGCAAAGGTTCGCTGCCGAGCGTCGGCCCCCAAGGTCGATGAACTAACGTTGAGCCCTGTGAGTAGCGACGCTTCGCCCGATGCTGGGTCGACCACCATCAACAGCTCTGCTGTATCCGCCGATGCCTGCGAACTAGATCACGATCACGCTCATAGTCACGGCAGCGATGAATCTCACCCCCATCACGGACGGTCAAAAGTCAGGCGACCCATCGATCCGATAGTGCTGGCCATCTTGGTGGTCATGGTCCTGTTGGCTCGGGGCCGAATCGGATTCCTGGCAAACGACGACCTGCGCTTGTGGGCCACGCTGTTCGTCTCGATCTGCTTCCAAGCTCTCCCGTTCCTTGTGCTCGGGGTCGTCATCAGCGGTTTGATCGCGGCCTACGTGTCGCCTGATGCCGTCCGGCGGTTGGTACCCAAGCGGACTATTTTCGCTGTGCCATCGGCCGGGCTGGCCGGACTGGCCCTGCCGGGCTGTGAGTGCGGGTCGGTGCCTATCGCAGGTCGATTGGTGGCCACCGGCACTCCTCCAGCTGCTGCCCTCACTTTTCTGCTGGCCGCACCGGCAATCAACCCGGTGGTAATGGTCTCGACCGCCGTGGCGTTCCCCAATGACCGGATGTTGGTCGTGGCTCGATTCGTCGCGTCGCTTGCGGCGGCTATTGCCGTTGGCACCTGGTGGGCTCGACGCACCGGTGACAATTTGCTGGACTCGGTTTCCGACCTTCACGAGCATCACGATTCGAAGATGGAGCGATTCATCGACGTGGCATCACGGGACTTGGTTCATGCGGGCGGCTACCTCGTGCTCGGCGCTGGCCGCGGCCACGCTCCAACTGGTGGTGCCACGATCGGTATTGGACTCGGTCGTGTCCAGCGAAGTGCTGTCCATTCTCGTTCTCGCACTGTTGGCCGTCGTGTTGTCCATTTGCTCCGAGGCTGACGCCTTTGTCGCCGCCGGCCTTCCCCAATTCTCACTGACGTCACGGCTGGTGTTCCTGGTGGTCGGCCCCGTGATCGACATTAAACTTGTGGCCATGCACGCCGGCGTTTTCGGAAAGGCGTTTGCCCTACGCTTCGCCCCCGTCACGTTGATAGTGGCCGTAACTTCTGCGGTAATCGCAGGTCAGGTGCTGTTGTGAATCGTCTGAGTCGAGCGTCCGTTCTGGCCATGTTGGGAATCGTCACCGGTTCGCTGTTGATCAATGGTGGCTACGGTGCCTTTGTCCAGCAGCGGATGTTCATCCCCCTGGTACTGGCCGCCGTGGTGCTGATTGCGTTCAGTATCCATGAGGTCTACTACGCGGTGAAGGCCGAAAAGACCGATCCTGACGCCCAATGGTGGTCGTTCGGTCCGGCCGTAGGTTGGCTGATGGTTCTACCGCTCATTGTCTTGTTCGCGGTAGCGCCCAGCGCGCTGGGCGCCGCTGCTGCCAACCGGGTGGACGCGTTCAACCCGCTAGAGCAGACCGAGGCGTTCCCGGCCCTGGACACGTCGGCCGGCCCGGCCGAGATGCGGGTATTCGACTTCTTGGATCGTGCGCTGTGGGACCCGAACGAGTCGCTGCAAGATACCCCGGTCAGGTTGGAAGGTCTGGTGGTCAACGACCCCGATGTCCCCGACGGCTTCCTGCTAACCAAGTTTATGGTTAGCTGTTGCGCCGCTGACGGTCTGCCGTTGCAGGTAGCGATTCGTGGTGTCGAGCAGCCGCTCGAAGACGATACGTGGGTGGTGGCCGACGTCGTGTGGCGCGCTCCGGAGATCCCGTATTCTGAAGCCGGGTCGGTGGTGATCGTCGATGCCGACGCCATCTCGGTGACTCCTCAACCTGGTGCCCGCAAGGATCCCTACGAGTCGCCGTACTAGGCAGACGCTCTACCAGGCAGACGTGCTTGGCCCGGCTAGTTGCCAGTGGTCGTAAGGAAGTGCACAAGCGGGTTGCGGTTGTTCTCTCGCAGCTCCGGGTTTGCCGCAAGGTACGCCCTGGTATCAAACGACGGCGAAGGCCGTCGACCCTCGACGCCGCCGCGATGGATGAAGTGGGTCAACGGGTCGACCCCGGCCGCCGCCACCCCCGGATTGGTCTGCAGGTAGTAGTCGGCATCGAACAGTCCGGACCGTTCGATTAATCGACGGGTGTCCAACTCGGTTGTATTGAGATCCACTCCACTGGCCCGCTGTCGCTCGACCCAAAGGTCGGTTACCAGCGCTGCCAGCGCATCGAGATCACCGGGATCCACGGCGGCTGAATCGTCGGTGGCGATAGACGACTTGTCTCCGCCGCGTAAAGAGAACAGCTGCTGTCGTTCCGGGAAGAACTCTCGGCGAACCCACTCGTTGGAAGCGGCGAACGCTTCCCGGTAGATGGCTGCAGTCTCGGCGTCTACTTGATACTTAGAGCCCCAGTTATTTCGCTCGATGATCTCCAACAAGCCGGTCCGGGCCGGATTGACAGCGTCGTCAACCACAAGAGGAATGTAGCGATTGACCCGACGCAGAATCTCAACCGCCGTCGTCGACAGACTTTCGTTGAGGGGTGTTGGTCGGGCCAAGCCGGAACCGTCGATTCCCGTCACCTCGAGAACGTCATCGATGATCGATCCACCGATCAGGGTGTCGGACTGGAACAGGCGCGGTGACAAGCTGTCGGATCCGAACACCGATGCCAGTTGCTCCAAAGTATGACGGTGATTGCATACCCGGTTGAAGTACGGGTGCTCCGGGCCCGGTGGGCGCCAGCCGGTCGACCCGTTCTTAACCATGGTTGAATACAACGAACTGACCAACGTCATGGGATCACGCAGGTAGATGATGACCTCCACCTCGCTCACCCCTACGGCATCCAACAGCCCGGCCAGGCGCTTCAACGACGTATCGCTGCGAAGCCGGGACTGAAGATGCTCCGACGACAAAATGATCTGGTCGCACCCCTCATCGCGGCCTCGTTCGATGGCAGCGGTCAGATCCCTACTTAAACGGTTCCGAAAGCGGTGGAGGTCGTCGTCGGTGCTGATCTTTGCGGCACGCGTCAAGTCGTCCCGCTGTTCGGCGTCGTAAGCGGCGACAGGTAGCTTCCAGTTGTTTCGTTCACCGGCGGCGGGGGTGAACAGACAGCCGCGGCGGGCCAGGAGTTCTCGGTTGGTGTGGAGAAACTCCTGCACAGTCGTGGTGCCGGTCTTTTCGACGCCGACGTGCAGGTAGCACTTCATTGGCCACCTCAGGCTAGCGGCGCCTGCACCAGCCGTGACCGGGTGAATGTGCGATCAATTGGGCCCAGGTGGCGATGAACAGATGGGTGTTGCCGCTCAGGGACCGGTGGGCCATCTGATCCAGCCTCTATGAAGTAAGTTCCCCGCTGAATCGAGTGTTTACCGGCTGTTAGAAATCAGGCGGCACCGGGTGTTCTACCTTCACTGTTATGCGTGGGAATCAGGTGCCAGTTCAAAAGCTGGGTCGACGTTGGTTGCTGTTCTTGGTGATGGGTTTGTTGGCCACCGCCACTGTTGGTGTACGGCCGGCGGCGGCGCAACAGCCGTTCTCGTGCACGGTCACCAACAACGCCAACAACACCGCAACCATCACCTGGACCGACATCGGCGCCGACGGCTACGACCTCATCAAAGACAACCAACCCAAACGCTGGACCACCAACACCACCTACACCGACACCACACCCGGCACCACCTACAAAATCATCGCCTTCGGCAACGGCACCGACTTCACCACCACCACCTGCACCAACCCAACCAACGGCGGCGGCGGAGGCCAGCCTCCGGGCGGGGGAACGATCACGCTGTTGGCCGCAGGCGACATCGGGCGCTGCGACAGTCCGGACCTTGCCGCAGTCGGGTCGTACGTCGAGTCGAGGACCGATGCCTGGTTTATGGCTCTCGGTGATCTGGCCTACCCCGATGGCTCGCGGTCGGACTTCAACCGGTGTTACGACCCGCACTTTGC
>CALJMD010000417.1 GCA_937981915.1 uncultured Acidimicrobiales bacterium | reverse complement strand
GGTCAACTACATGAGTCGCACCGTCCACACTCCGTTCCAGCTGCATGGTCAGGTAATCGAGCAAGGCCAGAAAATCGCGTTGATGTATCTGTCAGCCAACCGGGACGCCGAGGTGTTCGACGAGCCTTACCGGTTTGACATCACCCGCGATCCGAACCCGCAGATCGCATTCGGGTATGGGGCCCATTTCTGCATGGGAGCACATCTGGCTCGGCTTGAAACCCGCGCCGTGCTAAGTGAGTTGGTTGCACGAGTGGCCCGCATCGAGTCGGCCGGTGAGGTCGAATACGTGTGGTCCAGTTTCATCAATGGGATCAAGAAGCTACCTGTGCATCTCATCGCCCGGTGAGTTAGGCGTGTCCATTCGTGCTATTTGGTCTCCTTGGGGGTGCTTGGTCTGCGGCCGCAGTGGTCAGCCTAAATGCTCGGACAAGAACTGGCTGATGGTCTCCACCGCCTGCCCGAGGTGCTGGCGACCGTCGGGCCCCGTGTAGTAGTGGGTTGCCCCGGAAATGATCGTTAGTTGTTTGCGATCATGGGTCACCGCTTCGAATAGACGGTTGGTGTGGCTCGGGGTGCAGGCGTCGTCTGCGGAGTTCCCGACCACGAGCACCGGCGCCGTGATGCGGCCGCCGGACTCAATAGCGTCACAGCGGGCATCGTCGTAGCTCCACTGACTAATCCAACTTCTTAACGTGCAGAAACGGGCCAGGCCGACCGGGCCGTCGTTGACCACTCTGGGATCGCCGAGATAACACACGCCGGGGAGACGATCGCTGGGGTCGATCGAAGGGTCAAGCCAACGAGGATCCGCCATCGTGCCATGCACGGTGAACGCGTGCTCGCGGTGCGGCTCATCCGAGGAGCGGATTTCGGTCAACCGTTCCCAGACCTGTGAGGTGATTCGCCGATTGCGGGCCACCTGCGCTTGTCGGAAGTGGGTCATGAACTCGGTGGTGTACGGAGCTTGATTCGGGTTGGCCGGGTCATAGAGGTTGAGTTCTGCCACGCGTTGATAGGGGTGGGACTCATCCAGAATCGATGGGTCGATCCATTCGGAGAAGATCTGGTGTCGACTGACGTGGGCGGCCAACATGAGCACCGCATCGGCCGATGGCATTCGACTGGGACTCACTTCGTAGGGATCGCCGGCTGCGGTTTCGGTAATGCCGGTACCGGCCTCGGCCAGCGCCTGGTACCACATGGAAAGCGATCCGCCGCCGGACCAGCCCGCCAGCACAATCGTCGAATAGCCGAGCCGTTCTTTAGCATCGCTGATGGCTTCGCCGAGATCGCAGGCGACCTTTTCCATGATCAGTGCGTAGTCGGCGCCTCGGTATCTGGAGTTGGCCCAGAGGACGTGGTGGCCGGCTGCCGCCAAACCTCGGACCATCGGCAGGTACATACCTCCGCCGACTGGATGCATGAAGACAATTAGCGTGTCGGATGGTTTGTGGATCGGGCGGACCAGGTGACAGTCCAAGCCGATCAGGTTTCCACCGCCTCCGTACACGTCGCTGTACGTTGATGTCTCACTAAACCCGACTGCATAGGCGATTCGTTCACATCCTCCTGGAGTGCCGGGTTGCTTGAATGGAGCATCGTTGGTCACCGCTGGATCCTTCCGTCGTCTTGACAGTAGTTGCCGGTCAGCTGGCGTGTCTGGCTGTGATCGGGTCGGGCCACCCGTGCTACTTTCGTCGGGGGATGGCGGCTAACTGTTTCATAGGTAGTGAGAAGGTGGTGACGAGGCAATGATTGATCAACTTGCACTGTCATTCTCCGACGGAGCCCGGCTCGATTCCACGGAGCGAACCAACCTGCTGGGGGGCAAAGGTGCGTCGCTGGCCCGAATGACAGAACTTGACCTTCCTGTTCCGCCCGGTTTCACGTTGACCACAACGGCGTGCGACCAGTTCTTGCGGCGGGGTTGGTCACTTGAGCTTGATGCGGCGTTGGGAGGCGGGCTGGGTGATCTCATGGCCGCCACCGGTCGAGGTCTCGGCAGTCCAGAGCGAACCCTGCTGGTCAGTGTGCGCTCCGGGGCGCCGGTTTCGATGCCGGGAATGATGGACACGGTGCTGAACGTTGGCATGACGGCGGACGTGGCTCGCGGTCTGGCCGGGACGCTCGGCCACCGCTTTGCTTGGGATACATTCCGTCGATTCGTCCGTTCGTACGCAGCGGTCGTCTTGCGCGCACCCGAGGCTTTTCTCCACGACGCTGCCTCACGGCACTTTGGTTCCGATGATGGCCGGGCCTTAAGCGACGGCGACCTGGCCGACGCAACTATCGCTTTCGTTGCTGACTTGGCAGCGAACGAGCTAGTGGTTCCTGCCGATCCGATGGAGCAACTGCGGGAATCAGTGCGCGCCGTGTTTCAGTCTTGGAACGGCGACCGGGCCCGCACGTATCGCCAGATGGAGGGAATCGCCGACGATCTGGGCACGGCGGCGACCGTTCAGATGATGACCTTCGGCAACCTTGGCGACAACTCCGGAACTGGAGTGGCCTTCTCCCGCGACCCGTCAACCGGCGAAGCGGTCTTAACCGGGGACTTCCTAGCCAGAGCACAAGGCGAAGACGTCGTCGACGGTACTCATCGGCCGCTTTCCATCGCTGCGTTGAACGAGCACTGGCCGGAGCCGGCCTTGGCGCTTCAACAGGCGGCGACGATACTTGAACACGATCTTGGTGATTTGGTCGACATCGAGTTCACGATCGAGGACGGCGTGTTCTGGCTACTTCAGGTCCGCAAAGGAAAGCGCAGCGCTCGTGCAGCGCTACGGATGGCGATCGAGATGGCGGACGATCCTGCCTTCCCGCTATCGCGGGCCGAGGCACTTGAGCGCGTTGCCGATCTGCTCAACGACCCACCGATCAATCTTGTTGCTCACGCCGACGACTCTGCGTTAACACTTCTTGCAACTGGCATTGCGGCATCACCAGGACGAGTATCGGGCGCTCTCCACACCGAAATCGACGCCACGCTGGCGGCTGCCGGTCGTGGTGAGAGCGTCATCTTGGCCCGACGGGAAACGTCCCCGTCTGATGTTGCCGGGATGGCGGCGGCAACAGGAATCGTGACTGCTCTAGGCGGGCTCGTGAGTCATGCAGCCGTCGTTGCTCGCGGTTGGGGTATCCCCGCCGTCGTTGGCGTTGCTGGCCTTGAGATTGAGCCGACCCGAATTTGTATCGATGGTCATCTGATTGATGTTGGTACTGAAGTCACAATCGACGGCTCAAGCGGAGAGTTTCTGCTTGGCGTGAGCGTCGGCCAGGAAACCGAAGTACCCGAGGTCGCCATACTCAACAGTTGGCTAGCCGAGCAAGATCATGCGGTGGAGAACGTATCGGACCAGACCGATGTCGCAGCGCAGTCCCTCTATCAAGAGACCGTGGCGGTCGACACGGTCGGGCGGGCCTTGGCCCTCAAGGGGATGGGCAACGCGGCAACAATTGCCGGTGTGCTCGGAGTGTCAGAGATCGAGGTTGAGCCTGTCCTCGCCGCCCTGGTCGACGAAGGAGCAGCTCAACCAATGCCCAACGGAACAGTCCTTCCGGCGCCATCGCTTCGAGACGACGTTGGCGAGTGGTATCGACTTGCCGCCGCTCGGATTGGTCACCTCATAGAGCCCGAAATGGGGCGCTTCCACGAGGTAAACGAGGCGTTCAAGACCGTGGTCGGGGATTGGCAGATGCGGTTCGTTGGCGGGACAGAGATACCCAACGATCACACCGATGCTGCCTATGACGCTGAAGTTGTCGCCCGACTTCGAACGTCGATTCACGTTGACGTCGAGCCGATCATCATCCGGACGGCCCAGGCTGAGCCCCGGCTCGTCCGCTACTGGGAACGTCTCGAAGCCGCACTGCGAGCGATCGAGGCGGGACAAAACGACATGATGGCCCACCCACTGAAAGACAGTTACCACACGGTCTGGTTCGAACTGCACGAAGAGCTGATTCGTCTGTCCGGTCGGAATCGTGCTGACGAAGCTGCGGCTGGACGAGGTTAACGATGACCATTGATCAAGGGAACGAAGCCGAACCGGATGAACAGCGACACCGCGACGTAGTAGTGATTGGCGCCGGCGTCTCGGGCATCTACGCCATCAAGAAACTGATTGATGCCGGGTTCGATGCACAGGTCCTAGAGGCCGATGAGGATCTGGGGGGAACCTGGTATCGAAACCGCTACCCCGGATGCCGCTTTGACTCCGAGAGCTACACCTACGGGTACTCGTTTTCTCGGGAGCTGTTGGATGAATGGAATTGGACGGAGCGTTTCTCTCCACAACCGGAGAACCTTCGATACCTGAACTTCGTCGCAGACAAGTTCGACCTTCGCCGACACATGCGGTTCAACGCCCAGGTCACGTCGATGGACTGGGATGAGGCGAACTGCCTGTGGCATCTGACGCTAGGCGACGGCGACGTCGTGACCGCTCGCTTCGTGGTGGCCAGCCTCGGTCCGTTGTCGGCACCAACTCTGCCCGCCCTTGATGGCATGGACGACTTCGGAGGAACCTCTTTTCACAGCTTCCACTGGCCAAAGGACCCGGTCGAGTTGGCCGGGAAGCGAGTTGGCGTCATCGGCACGGGAGCGACCGGAATCCAGATCATCGCTGAGATCGCCGACAAAGTAGCCGAGCTCAAAGTCTTTCAGCGTCGTCCGAACTGGAGCACCCCTCTGAACAACGGACCGATCTCGACCGAGGAGATGTCGGAGATCCGCAGGCGATACGACGACATCTTTGCGGCATGCTCGGCCACGCCCGGGGGCTTCGAGCATCAGCCGAAATGGGGATTCTGGGACAAGACCCAAGACGAGCGACGGGCGCTATGGGATGAGCTCTATGAGGAGTCGGGCTTTGCCATCCTGGCCGCCAATTTCGCCGAGATCTTCCTGGACGAGGACGCCAACCGGGAGATCTCGGAGTACATCGCCGATCGTATCCGTCAACGAGTCGACAATCCGAAGGTTGCGGAGAAACTGATCCCCGTCGACCACGGATTCGGCACCCAGCGGTTGCCTCTCGAAACCAGCTACTTCGAGACGTACAACCGCGACAACGTCGAGCTGGTCGACATCAGTGAGCACTCAATCGAGGCGGTGACCACCACCGGAATTCGCACTGCCGCCGACCATTACGATCTTGACGTGATCGTCTACGCCACCGGGTTTGATGCCATCACCGGGGCTTACGATCGAATTGGAATTCATGGAGTGGACGGCGCAGGTTTGGCTGACAAGTGGAGCGAAGGACCGAGAACCTACATGGGGTTGCTGACCTCGGGGTTCCCAAACCTGCTAATGGTGGCCGGACCCCAGAGCGTCTCAGGATCAACCAACTTTCCCCGCGCCATCGAAACCGGGGTCGAGTGGGTGACCGAACTTCTCTGTAATCTCCGTGACCAGGGGATCGTCCGGGTCGAAGCAGAACCTGAAGCGGAACAAGAGTGGCTGGGCGAGGTGGTCAAGGCTCACGAGCGCTTGTTGCTCCGGCGAAGCAAGGGCTGGTTCACCGGGTATAACGCCAATGTCGACGGGCACAGCGAGGGAACGATTCGCTATCAGGCGTACTTCGGCGGGGCTCCTCGCTACACGAGGCGGATCGCTGAGGTCGCGGCAAACGGCTACCCGGGCTTGAACATGACCCCAAGCGACGACCGCTTATCGCAGGCGGAAGCCTCCGAGACCGAGGTGAGGCCGTGACCTACGAGGTTGCAGGCAAGACGGCGGTAATTACCGGGGCTGCCAGTGGAATCGGCCTGGGTATGGCAAAGGCATTTGCTCGCGCCGGGATGAACCTTGTCCTGGCCGACGTTGACGGCGAGCGACTCGACGAAGCGGTAGCCATCTGCGCCGCAATCGGTGTAGGCGCCATTGGAGTGGCGGCCGACGTGGCCGAGCCGGCACAGGTTGAGCAGATCGCCGAAAGGACATTGAGCGAGTTCGGCTCAGTCCATGTTGTGTCCAACAATGCTGGTGTCGGAATCAGTGGTCCGGTTGACGAAATGTCCCTCGACGACTGGCGTTGGATCATCGATGTGAATCTCTGGGGCGTCATCCACGGCGTCCGAACGTTTCTTCCCCTGCTTAGAGCACAAGGCGAAGGCCACCTGACTGCCACCGCGTCGATGGCTGGTCTAGCCGGCGGTCCAATGCTCGGCGCCTACCATGTCGCCAAACACGGTGTGGTTGGCCTCATGGACTCGGTTCGGGCCGAACTGGAACTGGCCGGTTCCCCCGTACGGGCCAGCGTGCTGTGCCCCGGCCCGGTTGACACAGCGGTTGTTGGCTCCGAACGCCATCGACACCCGGACTCCCAGCGGCACGAACGAGGTGAGTCAGAGCAACGGTTCTGGGACGGCCTCGTCTCTGCCCTGGCCAGCGGCATGAACCCCGACGTCGTAGGTGAACTGGTCCTTAGCGCAGTAGAGCAGGAACGATTCTGGATTCTCACCGAGCCGAACGAACACGTCACCATGGTCCAGCGTCGGCTCGATGCCATCAGGGCCGACAATGACCTGTCTGGCTAGATGCCCATCGCGGCTCAATCCAACGAGCATCTCAGATCGTGCATCTCAGCTCGTCGTCTTAGATGCAACGGTGGGGCAGCGGAGTGTTACGGACTTCGTCCAGCCAACGTGCCACCCGTTCGACAATCTCGGGTGACGCTGACGGTGCCGGGATGAGTTGATACGCGTTGACCGGATTGTGGGCATCGGGGCCCACGGACACCAACCCGCCTGAATCCAGCGTGCTGTCAACGAGACCGCGCCAGGCCAGAGCGATGCCGCGGCCAGCGATGGCATCGTTCATAACAAGCGCGTAGTTGTTATATGACAGCCGGGCGGTTGTCGGCGACCACGAACGACCATGAGCGGCAAACCAACCTGTCCAATCCAACCAATGCCGGTCACGATTGTCGAGATGCAGTTTGGGGAGGTCAAACAGGTCCTCAGGCTGACTGTCAGGGCCGATGCTCAGTGATGCTGCACATTCCGGCGAAGCGACGGGAACGACAACTTCGGAGAACAGTAACCGAGTTCCGGTTGGCGTCTGGGAAACCGGAGTGAGGTGGATGGCAGCATCGAAGGCATCGTCTTCAAGCTCTTGGTTGCGATCGAACAATCGCAGCCACAAGTCAACGTCATCCAACGCTGATTGGAGGCGATCCAGATGAGGCACCAGCCATTGCTGAGCAAAGCCCGGGTTGGCAGCCAGAAGAAACGTGCGCGGTGACCGGGGCGACGAGCGAAGATGATCGTTGACGCCGGCAAGCGCCTGTTGAACCACGCCCAACAACATCTCGCCGTCAGCGCTTAGACGAACCCGATTAGCTGACCGACTGAACAAGGCGACACCGGTCGATCGTTCAAGGTCACGAATGTGACGCGAGACAGCCGGCTGGGTAATTCCTAACTCGGAGGCCGCCTTGGTGAACGAACCCAGCCGCCCGGCACTTTCGAACACCGCCAGCAGCTGCAGCCTGGGAACACGCTCAAGCAGCGGATGCATGCGGCGAGCATAATCTGACAGCATGGTAGGCAAACAATTGAAGGGCTGTGCAGTAGCGGCAAGCTGAATCATCATACGACTATGGGAAGCCGCCGGAAAGTAGAAACGGCCCCCGTACGACGAGGGGGCGGCCGCAGCGGACGCGCCCGCCGCACAGCACTTGCCGGTCGATCTCGAGCTGCGGCGCCGATCAAACGGTCATTGCCGCCGTACGAGCCGTTCTCCGCTGAACAGATCGATGCGATCGAGGCTCATGCCGACCGGCTGCTGGACGAGATCGGGGTCGAGTTCAGGGGAGACGAGGAAGCGCTGGAGCTTTTTCGGGGTGCTGGCGCACGGGTCGACGGTGAACGAGTTCGCTTCGATCCGGGCCTCGCAACCCATTTGTGCGCGACCGCCCCGTCGCTGTTTGAGATGCGAGGCCGAGACGGGGGATCGGTTCCCATCGGCGGGGACAACGTGGTGCTGCTCCCGGCGTACGGGCCACCGTTCGTGACAGATCTCGACCGCGGCCGTCGATACGCCGCTCTCGAGGATTTCGAAAACATTGTCAAGCTCACGTACGCGACGCCGTGGCTCCACCATTCCGGTGGGACGGTGTGCGAACCGGTCGACATCCCGGTCAACAAGCGACACCTGGACATGACCTACGCCCATCTGCGTTGGTCAACCAAACCGTTTATGGGAGCAGTGACCGCACCAGACCGAGCCGATGACTCAATCGAGATGGCCAGGATCGTGTTCGGCACCGACTACATGGAGTCGAACTGCGTGATTCAAGGAAACATCAACGTCAACAGCCCGCTCGTTTGGGACGAGGTGATGACGGGTGCACTAAAGGCATACGCTCGGGCCAACCAGGGTTGCGTGATTTCACCATTCATCATCGGTGGAGCGATGGGGCCGGTGACGATCGCCGGTTTAGTCGCTCAAGCTCACGCTGAAGCTATGACGGGAATCGCTCTAAGTCAGCTTGTTCGAGCCGGTTCACCGATGGTGTACGGCAACTTCCTGACGACGATGAATCTGCGGTCCGGCGCCCCGACATTTGGAACCGCCGAGTCGACGCTGGCCACCTACGCCGTTGGCCAGCTGGCGAGGCGACTGGATATGCCCCTGCGCTGTGGCGCCCACTACACAGCCTCCAAGATCGCCGACGGTCAGGCTATGCAGGAGTCGTCTGATGCAATGTCGTCGGGAATTCTGGCCGGAACCAACTACGTCATCCACGCTGCAGGGTGGCTGGAAGGCGGCCTGTCATTCGGTTACGAGAAGTTTGCGATGGATCTCGACCGATGCGCCATGTTGCACAAACAGTTGGGCGGCCTCGATGTTGATGACGAACACCTGGCCATCGACGCTTATCGCGAAGTGGGGCCTGGTGGGAACTACCTGTCCAGTGCACACACAATGCGCCATTTCGCCACCGCCAACCACGAGTCGATACTGGCAGACACGAACTCATTTGAGCAGTGGACCGAAGACGGCTGCCTCGATGCACAACAGCGGGCGAACCGGCTTTGGAAGAGGATGTTGGCCGACTACGAGCCGCCGCCAATTGATGACGCGGTCAATCGGGAGTTGTTGGCGTTCATCGAAGACCGACGAGCCGCCATGCCCGACGCCTGGTACTAGCCGAGGCATAGCGGCCCCCGAAGCCCGTCGACAGCAGGAACCAACCGCCAACCCAAAGGACTGACAACATCATGACAACAGAGCTTTCCCGCACCTCCGCATTGGCCGATCGACATCGAACATTGGGGTCCGGCCTCGAAGACTGGAACGGCATGGGTACAGCTTGGGAGTACAGCACCGACGCCAACGCCGAGCACGATGCAGTCCGCCAAGCCGCTGGCATGTTCGACATGTCTCCGCTCAAGAAGGTTCGAGTCACCGGACCCGATGCTGGCGCCGTAGTAGATCATGCTCACAGCCGAGACCTGGCCAGGCTTCAGAGCGGACAGTCGGCCTACGGCGCCGTATTGAGTGCTGACGGCAAGGTGGCAGACGATGCCATCGCCTTCAAAAACTCCAATTCGGATTGGCTATTCGTGCACGGATCCGGCGCGTCAATGGAGTTGCTTCAACAATCCGCCGAGGGGCTGGACGTGACCGTCGAGTTGGACGACGATCTGCACATTGTGTCGCTCCAGGGGCCGGCCTCACTGGGTCTACTGGACGCAAATGCTGACGTCGAGTTGTCATCCGTGCCCTATTTCCACCACGTCGACGGTTCGCTGTTTGGGCGTTCGGTCACGTTGAGCCGAACCGGGTACTCCGGCGAGCGAGGGTACGAACTCTTCGTCTCCGCCGACGATGTCGAGAGCGTTTGGGATGCCATTGCCGAGGCCGGAGCGGACACCGGAGTGATGCCAGCCTCGTTCACTGCGCTCGATAAAGTCCGGGTGGAGGCGGCACTGCTGTTCTACGGCTACGACATGACCGACGAACACTATCCGAGCGAGGTTGGCTTGGGTTGGGCGTTGTCAAAAGGCGGCACGAACTACCGGGGCAAAGACGCAGCAATGGGCGCGGTCGGAAAGGAACGCTTCGTCGGCGCGGGAATTTCGATCGACCACTCCGATCTTGTGGACGGTGGCGAAGAATTGCATCTGAATGGTCAGAACATGGGAACGGTTAACAGCCCAGCATTCTCGCACCGCCTTCAAAAGAGCTTGGCCCTTGTTCATTTAGCACCCGGTGCGGCGGAACCAGGCACGGCGTTGAAGGTGGTTGGCAACGATGTCGAGTACTCGGCGCTGGTGGAGACCACGCCGTTCTTTGATCCACAGAAGACTCGAACGCACGCTTAGCGGCGGTCGGTCCCGAAAGTAGCGTTCTCACAGCGTTCTCACAGGCTCGCCTGGTTGACTGGTTGCATGAACCAGTCGAGCACCGGCCGCATACTGCTGGTCGAAGACGAGGCGTCGATCGCTGATGTGGTCACTACTGCGCTGCGGTACAACGGCCACAACGTGTGCCACGTGTCCGGGGGCCTACAGGGCCTGGAGCAGGGCACCAACGAGGACTACGATCTCATCATTCTCGATGTGATGCTTCCAGGAATCGACGGCTTCGAAGTGTGTCAGCGGCTCCGAGACGCAGACCGATTTGTCCCGGTTCTCTTTCTGACCGCCCGCTCCGAGCCCGACGATCGCATCAAAGGGTTCCTGGCCGGTGGAGATGACTACCTGCCCAAACCGTTTAGCATCGATGAACTTGTTCTGCGGGTCGCGGCGATTCTGAGGCGGACAGGGCGAGGCGCGGCGTCGGAGCTTCTACGGGTCGCCGATCTGACTATCGATTCGGCTGGCCATGACGTACGACGAGCTGGGGCGTCAATCGAACTGTCGCCCACAGAGTTCCGACTACTGCACTACATGATGGCCAATGCCGGCATCGTGCTGTCGAAGACTCAGATTCTGGCCAACGTGTGGGACTATGACTATGAGGGATCGGAGAACGTCGTCGAACTGTACATCGGGTATCTTCGACGGAAAATCGATGATGGTCAACCGGCATTGATCCACACCAAGCGTGGGGCAGGCTACGTGCTGCGAGACGCTCAAGCGTGAGCCGAGTCCCTCTTCGTTGGCTGCTGCTTGGATCCGTCCTGGGAGCGATCGCTATTGCTTTCACCGCCTTCGCTGTGTACCTGGACTCGGTGGAGCGAGCGAATCGTATGGCCGACATCGACTCCGAGCTTGTCCGGGCCGAGCGAGCTCTCGAGGTCCGTCCAGTTCCCGGCCGTGGGCAGCCGCCACCTAGAGATGCCGAGGCGGCCGCTGCCCTTGAAGAAAATGAGCAACAACTGCTCGCTTCGCCACCAATCCGGGTCCTTCTCGATGACGATTCCGATGTCATCCAGTCGTCGGTGGAGACGCTTCCATTCGAAATCGGGGCTCTCGATGGTCTTGAACTAGTCAGCGGGCCGACGACGCTGGCCGAGGATAGGTTCCGAGTGCGGGTGTCGGAAACCCCCAATGGCAGTGTCTCTGTTACGGCCCTGTCCCTCGAGGAGTACGATGCGGCGGCCACACGATTCCGCACGACACTTGCCGCTGGAGGGGGTGTGATTCTTGCTGTCGTTGCCGTGGTGCTGTGGGTACTCACCGCTTTTCTCGCCCGTCCCGTCACCAGGATGGCTGATGTCGCCAATCGAATAGCGTCCGGCGAGCTCGACCAACCGGTCGGTGAGCCCAGCGGAGCTCGTGAAACAGCTGAGTTGGCTGTTGATTTGGAGCGGATGCTTGACCGACTTCGTGCTGCTCTGGCCGAAGCTAACGGGTCGCGTCAGCGTACCGAAAGGCTGCTGGCCGATATGGCCCATGAGATCCGTACTCCGCTTACCGCATTGAAGGGCTACAGCGACCTCTATGCGAAGGGCATGCTGGCAGAAGTCGAGGATGTGGACCGGGCGATGACTCGCATCGGAAGTGAGAGCCAGCGACTTACTGACTTGGCCAATGGGATGTTGCGGCTCGCTCGGCACGATTCTGAGCCCGCCGAGATGTGCCATGTCGAGATAAGTCCGATGATTGAGGGCGTAGCCGACGACCTGCGGGCGGCATACCCGCACCACGACCTACAAGTCGAACTGTCAGGCTCCGACCACTGGGTTATGGGGGAGGCGGGCAGGCTCCAGCAGGCGTTCCTAAATCTGACTTCGAACGCCTTTCATCACAGCCCACCTGGAGTAGCGGTGAAGCTTCTGGTAGATCGAGATGACACCGACGTCGTCGTCCGGGTCGTCGACCGTGGGCCGGGCGTATCGGCTGAGGATCGCGATGAGATCTTCTCTCCGTTCTTTCGGGCTGACACTGCGCGGCATCGCAGTGGTCAGAGCGGCGCCGGCCTCGGTCTGTCGTTGGTCCGTCAAATCGTTGAGGATCACCATGGCACGGTTGACCTGGAGGAGACCAGCGGGGGAGGGGCGACCTTCCTCGTCACACTGCCTGCGGTGCCAGCCGACTGAGCGTCGGCCTCTGACGAACAAAAAGCGAGGAGCAGGACTCTAGTTTGCCGCGGTGAGTCCTGCTCCGTTGCCTGGATGGCTGAGGGCCCCATCCAAGCGTTGCTACTTGTTGTTACGGAACGCCGGTGCCCTTTGTTGAGGCCAATGAGCTGGAGTGGGCATGGCCGTTCAACAGATCTGCCCAGGCAGAGAAGCGCCATGATTCGATTGGCCTATTGACGGCCATCTGCCTAGCCGAACGACAACTCCGTGTATCCCTCCGACGCGATCTCGTCGAGTTTCTTCTGATACTTGGGTGCCCCGCCGTTGTAGACAACATGTCGCATCGTCCCCTCACCGTGTCCTTCGACGTTGGAGTTGTATCCGGTGAACCAACCCTTCGATTTACGTAGGAGCATGATCTCGTACATATGCTTGACGTGTGCGACCCAGTTCTGTTCAGCATCGACCGTTGTCTCAACGGTGGTATGTCCAGCTGCGGCCATGTGGGTCAGAAGGTCAGTGATCCAATCGACACCGGTTTCGATGCCACGGGGAAAGTTGGTGGACGCGTTGCCACTCTGTGGACCGGCCACCATCAGCAGATTGGGGAAGCCGTGTGAGAGGATTCCGACAAAGGTAGACGGGTCGTCGCGCCATTTCTGGCGAAGTTGTTGCCTGTCGCGGCCGCGGATGTCGATTCGGTCGAAGGCGCCGGTGATGGCATCAAATCCGGTGGCGAACACAATGACGTCGTGTTCGAACTGGTGGGCGACTGTTCGTATGCCACTGGCCGTAATCTGCTCAATCGGTGTTTCCATGACGTCAACAAGCGTGACGTTCGGGCGGTTGTACGCTTCGAGATAATTGGTCTCCAAGGGAACTCGCTGATAGCCGAATCCGTGGTCGGTAGGAATGAGCTTCTCCGCCAGCTTGGGGTCGTTGACCCGTTGCCGCATTCGGTTTGCCATGTAGTCGGAGAATTCGCGGTTGGCTTCCTCATCGATGAAGATCTCGACGAAGTTCTGGAGCCAGATCCCAAACCCCCGTTCGTCGTACAGCTCGTCCCAAAGCTCGATCCGTTCCTCCGGGGTGACGGTCCAGAACCCCCGACGATCCGGTTGATGCAGGAACGCTCCCGGCGTCCGGCGACATGTTTCAAAGATCTCGTCATAGCGGCGGCGAATGTCGATCATTTCGGTTTCCGAGATGACATCGTTGTTGAGTGGGGCGACCCAGTTGGGTCGTCGTTGGAAGACGGTTAGCTCACCGACTTTGTCTTGGATCTCGCCGATGATCTGAATCCCAGTGGCTCCAGTGCCGACGACGGCGACTCGTTGCTCTCGTAGGTCAAGTGGCTCGCTCGGCCAATGATGGGTATGAAAGGCGCGACCCGAGAAGGAGTCGAGACCATCAATCTTCGGCATGGTCGGTACCGACAGGAGGCCGATACCGGTGATCACGAAGCGGGCCGTCGTCGTCACCCCGCTTTCAAGGGTGATCGACCAGACGTTGTCGGCGTCATCCCAGGTCATGGACTGCACCCGGCACCCGAATCGCATACGCGACGACAAGTCGTAGGTTTCAACGACGGTCTCCAAGTAGCGAAGGTTCTCAGGCTGGCCGGAAAAGTGTTCACGCCAATGCCACGTGTCGAGCACCTCGGTAGCCCATGAGTACCCGTAGGTGTAGGACTCAGAGTCGAATCTTGCGCCCGGATAGCGGTTCCAGTACCACGTACCACCTAGGCCGTCTCCGGCTTCTAGCACCACGGCATCCCAGCCGAGGTCGGTGAGGCGCTTTATCTGATAGATACCTGCGACTCCGGCGCCGATGACTACCGCTTGGTAGAAGTCCTTGAGATCAGCGTCCATCGTTCTACGGTAGTGCGGCTGCGTGCCGCAGTTCTAGGCGGGACCGATCAGAGGTGGGGTGAAGGCCGAGTCGCCCAACTGCCGACCTTCACCCCACGTCCGGATAGCTGAGGGCCCCATCCGGATCTCTCTTACCGGTTTCAATCGGCCGTCCGACCCGGTGAGATAAACGTTGTTAGTCAATTTTCGAATTACTTTGTTGGTGTGATCAACAAGGCCTTGACCTTCTAGCTGACTGGAAGGTCTACAATGGGTGTGTGGCCACCAACGGTTCAAAAACAGAGTTGACCTCCACCGAGCTAACAATCGACGGCATGACGTGCGCCGCCTGCGCCAACCGCATTGAGCGGCGGCTTGGTCGTATGGAATCGGTCTCCGACGCTCGGGTCAATTTCGCTTTGGCCCGAGCCGTCCTAGAGCACGACGGCTCGTTAAGCACCTCGTTAGTCACTGCGGAAGTGGAAGCACTGGGCTACTCCGTCGTTACTCACGACGCACAGCCCGAGATCGAGGAGCAACGAGAGCAGGACCTGGCCTTCAGGACCAAAGTGGCACTAGCTCTTGCAGTGCCCGCCATGATTCTCTCGATGGTGCCCGGTCTGCAGTTCTCCGGCTGGGAGTGGATCGTGGCCCTGCTCGCCACCCCGGTCATTTTGTGGGCCGGGTGGCTCTTCCACCGCTCAGCCTGGCTAAACCTTCGGCAGGGGGCGACGACCATGGACACGTTGGTGTCGCTTGGGTCGTTGTCCGCCCTCACGTGGTCGTTGGTGGTGTTGATCGGTGGCGTCGGTGACGGACACGTCTACTTCGAGACCGGTGCGGTCATTGTCGCGCTAATTCTCCTGGGGAAGTGGTTCGAAACTCGAGCCAAACGCCGGTCCGGCGACGCCATCCGGGCATTGGCCGACCTCGGGGCGCCGACTGCCGAGTTGGTCGACGGTAGCGAAGTGCCGGTTGAGTCGCTGGAGGTCGGATCGCTGTTTGTTGTGCGACCTGGAGAACGCGTGGCCACCGATGGCGTGATCGTTGAGGGACACTCGTCCATCGATGCGTCGATGGTCACCGGTGAACCTGTTCCCGTCGAGGTCGACCCGGGTGACGACGTCGTCGGTGCAACAGTGAACACCAACGGATTTCTTACCGTCAGGGCCACCAAAGTCGGGTCGGACACGGTGCTAGCTCAAATCGTCAAACTCGTCGATCAGGCACAGTCCGGGCGGGCTGACGTGCAGCGTCTCGCCGACCGGGTTTCGGGCGTCTTCGTCCCCGTGGCCATTGCCACGTCGGTACTAACACTCGTGGCCTGGCTGGCGCTGGGACGAGGCTCAGGTGATGCCTTCACCGCCGCGGTGGCTGTTCTCATCATTGCCTGTCCTTGTGCCCTAGGCCTGGCCACCCCGCTGGCAATCATGGTGGGCACAGGTCGAGGCGCACAGATGGGCGTGATTATCAAAGGCGCTGAGATCCTCGAAGATACGAGAAGAGTCGATGCCATCGTCGTCGACAAGACGGGGACGGTAACCGAAGGAGCGATGACAGTCGTTGGCACCGCTGCTCCGTTGCTGGACGACAGTGAAAAATCGAGCGTTGAATCGATGGCCGCAGCGGTTGAGGCTCGGTCTGAGCATCCGATTGCGGCAGCCATCGCAGCAACGTCGCCAGAAGCGGCGGCGGACGCAACGGTGGAGCAGTTCCGAAATGCCCCTGGCTCGGGTGTATCCGCTGTCGTTGACGGGGTGGAGGTGAGCGTCGGACGACGTTCGCTGTTTGCCGATATCGACGAAGCGGTCGAGCGATACGCGGCCGAAGCGGAGCTGTCCGGGTCGACGGTCGTATTCGCCGGTCGGGACAACGTCGCCGAAGTGGTGTTTGTGGTCGCCGATCGGATCAAGGACACCTCTGAATCGGCCGTCCGAGCGTTCGCCGATCTCGGCCTGTCGACCACACTGCTAACCGGAGACAACGAACGGACAGCGGCCGCCGTCGCCGCCGCCGTCGGAATCGACCATGTCATCGCTGAGGTTTTCCCTGAGGACAAGGCTGCCGTCGTGCGAGGACTTCAGGCCGACGGGCACCGCGTGGCGATGGTCGGTGACGGTATCAACGACGCACCGGCTCTGGCCCAAGCCGATCTCGGCATCGCGGTCGGAACCGGAACTGACGTGGCCATCGAAGCCTCCGACCTGACCATTGTCAGCGGTGACCTCCGGGCTGTCGCCGATGCCATTGCCCTGTCCCGCCGGACGCTGAACACGATTAAGGGCAATCTGTTCTGGGCCTTTGCCTACAACGCAGCGGCCATCCCCCTAGCAGCACTCGGAGTGTTAAATCCGATGATTGCGGCGGGCGCTATGGGCCTATCGTCGTTGTTTGTGGTGTCGAACAGCCTTCGGCTCCGCAACTTCGACGGCTATCGGGCCGTCACGGCATAACCCGAGCGTGCGCCTAGCCTCAACTGCGGCCTACTTTTCGATTGGCGGCTCCGGCCGCCTCGTTCCGATGGAGCAAAAAGATGAAATCAGCAACTGTTTTGAATGTTCCTGACATCAGCTGCGAGCACTGTGTCAATGCGATAACCAGCGAGGTTACGTCGGTTGACGGTGTCGACAGCGTGGCCGTGGACCTGGAAGCCAAGACGGTGACCGTGGTCGGTGGCGATCACGACTCAATTGTGGCCGCCATCGATGAAGCTGGCTACGACGTCGCTGCGAACTCGACTGGCGGGAGCTAGGCCCCCTCGCGTTACCTACTTGGTCGGCGGCATCCACTCTGCGATAGCTTTGCCGATTTCGGCGGGCGAGTCTTCCTGGATGAAGTGGCTTCCACTGACCGTTACCTCGGTTAGGTTCGGCCAGCTCCGACAGAAGTCTCGTTGGGGTCCGGTGAGAATCGCTCCGGGCTCGGCGTTTATGAATAGCTTCGGCATATCGGAGCTCGCCAGCCATTCGGCGTAGTCGCTGACAATCTGGGTAACGTCCTCGGGCGTTCCCTCAATGGGAATTTCGCGCGGCCACGTAAGGGTCGGCCGTCGGTGCTCGGGCTCGCTGAAGGGGCGCCGGTACTCGTCGTGTTCCCGCTCAGACAGATCTCGGAGAATTGAGCCCGGAAGCACTGCTTCAACAAAGAGGTTCTTGTCGATTGCCATCGACTCACCGTCGTCGGACCGGAACCCTTGAAAGATGCCTCGGGCGGCTTCTGGCCATTCATCCCACGTCACCGGGCGGACGATGGACTCCATAAAGGCGATCCCGGCCACTCTGTTCGGGTTACGACGGGCCCAGTCGAAACCAAGGGCCGAGCCCCAATCGTGAACAACGAGAATGATGTCGTCACCGAGGTCGAGCTGGTCCAACACACCGTCCAGGTAGTTCCGGTGCTGGACGAAGCGGTACGAGCCGGGTCCAGTGTCGTCAAGCTTGTCCGAGTCTCCGTGGCCAATAAGGTCGGGGGCGACACACCGTGCCCCGTCAGAGAGGTGAGGAATAACGTTTCGCCACAGATACGACGAGGTGGGGTTGCCGTGCAGGAAGACAACGCTGCGACCCTCACCGGATTGGTGGAACGCCATTTGTTTTCCGTCGACGACGAGGTGCGATTTGGAAAGAGGGTCTTGGCCTACGGCACTCATAACGAGGTTCTCCTTGTCTGCGACGCCGGGGTAGATAGATCAAGCTTTGGTGGCGGTGTGGCGCCCACGTGGTCACTCTAGTTCTCCCTCGTAGTTCGGCCAGAGCCGACCTAGGTTTTTCGGAGAATGGGTGGCAGCCGGTTAACGTGTCCCGGTGACACCCGAGGAGTTTCGAACCGCTGGCCATGAACTGATCGACTGGATAGCCGACCGTCGATTGGCAATCGAACAGCGCCCGGTGCGGCCGAATGTCGAACCCGGCGATATCGCCGCACTTCTACCGGTCGACCCTCCCGACGGCGGCGAACACGCCGCCGCCATACTTCATGATCTTGAACACCTGGTTGCGCCAGGGATTACCGAGGTTCAACATCCGATGCACTTCGGATGGTTTCCCTCCAATGCGAGCCTCTCCTCGATCCTTGGTGACGTGGCCTCCAGCGGACTGTCTTCGCTCGGGATCTCCTGGGAGTCGTCGCCAGCGCTCACCGAGGTAGAGGAGGTGGTGGTCGACTGGATGCGATCGCTCACTGGCCTGAGCGCCGATTGGTCTGGCGTTATTCAAGACACTGCTTCAACGGCGTGCCTTGTTGCCATGATTGCGGCCCGAGAGCGGGCCACCGAGCACGCCCAAGCCACAAGCGGTCTGGTTGGCTTCGGTCGACCATTGCACGTGTACACAACCGCCGAGGCTCATTCGTCGGTTCGCAAAGCAGCTCTGCTCGCCGGGTTCGCCGCCGATGACATCAGGCTGATCGACGTCGACGAATTCTCACGGGACATGATGGCTGATCGATTGGCCGATCAAATCAAGGCTGACGTTGACGCCGGAGGAGTGCCGGCAGCAGTGGTGGTGTCGTTGGGTTCGACTGGTGTCACAGCCTTTGACCCGCTGCCAGCCGTGATCGAGGTGGTACGCCCGCACCAGGCGTGGGTTCACGTAGACGCTGCCATGGCCGGCTCCGCGATGTTGTTGCCGGAGTGTCGCCACCTCTTCGCCGGGGTGGAGAGCGCCGACTCCCTGTCATGGAATCCCCACAAGTGGATGGGAACCATCCTCGACACGTCGTTGCTGTATCTCAAAGACCCCGAACATCTGATTCGGGTCATGTCGACCAACCCCAGCTACCTGCGTTCGACGTCGGGCGGCGAAGCCACCCAGTACCGCGACTGGGGAATCCCACTCGGACGCAGGTTCCGGGCGCTCAAACTCTGGTATCAGCTCCGCATCGACGGCCCTGACGAGATACGACAACGTTTGCGGCGCGACCTGGACAATGCCGCCTGGTTCGCCGCTCAGATTGAGGTCCGTCCAGATTGGGACGTGGTGGCCCCGGTACGACTTCAGACGGTTTCTATTCGCCACGTTCCACCCGAACTCAGGGGCGATAGCGATGCCATTAGCGAACACAACCTGGACTGGGTCCGACGGCTCAACCGCTCCGGTCAGGCCTTCCTTTCCCCCTCAACGTTGGATGGTGGCTGGATCGCCCGCGTCTCGGTCGGAGTCGAGACAACTGAGCGGCACCATTTGCAGCGGCTTCTTGAGCTTCTCGACAGCTACGCCGGAAGCCGATAACACATACAAATCGCAGGGCGTTCCCGATTCGTTATGCGGATTAAGACGCCGCTGTATTGCAACTAGCTGACCGATTTTGGGCCGGTCGCGTTGCACCGGTAGCTTTGGCGCCCATGACGGCTCCTAATGTGCTCCTGATCATGGCTGATCAGCTGGCTCCACACTTCACCGGCACCTACGGACATCCGCTGGTCAAAACCCCGAATATCGATGCCCTAGCGGAGCGGGGCGTACGCTTCGACGCCACCTACGCACACTCACCGTTGTGCGCTCCGGCCAGATTCACCATGTTGGCAGGGCGCACCGTGAGCGAAATCGGCGCCTGGGACAACGCAGCCGAATTTCCTGCCACCAACCCGACGATGGCGCACTATCTGCGGCTTCTCGGCTACCGGACGACGTTGAGCGGCAAGATGCATTTCGTTGGACCGGATCAGCTACACGGCTTTGACGAACGACTCACCACGGACATCTATCCCGCCGACTTTGCATGGACCCCCAACTGGGATCGTGCCGACGAGAGGATCGGCAAGTGGTACCACGGGATGGACACGCTTCACGAGGCCGGACAGGCGGCGGCAACCTACCAGATCGACTACGACGAAGAAGTCGGCTTCGCAGCGAAACGGAAGTTGTATGACGTAGCCCGCCAGACCTCCGAGGCGCCGTTCTTCCTCTGTGCGTCGTTCATTCACCCTCACGACCCCTACGTCGCCCGACCTGAATGGTGGGATCTCTACGATCATGACGCCATCGACATGCCCGACGTACCTGACCTCGACTCAATCGACCCTCACACCCGTCGAATCCGAGCGGGAATTCAAGCTGATTCCGTTGGCTATAACGAGGAGCACGTTCGAAACTCCCGGCACGGCTACTACGCCAACACGAGCTACTTTGATGACTGGGTTGGTCAACTGGTAGGGGTCCTGGCCGAAACCGATCAGCTCGATTCGACTGTCGTGATCGTGACCAGTGACCACGGCGACATGTTGGGTGACCGTGGGGCGTGGTTCAAGATGAGCTTCCACGAGCGATCTGCTCGAGTGCCCCTCGTTGTCGCTGGTCCCGGCGTCGCCGCAGGTAAGACCGTTTCCAATGCCAGCACCCATCTCGACTATCTGCCGACCATTCTTGACATCGCCGGCGATGGGCGGCCGTGGCCGGAACTCGGGGTCGAGTTAGCCGGGCGTTCACTATGGGAGTCCGCCTGCGGAGGCGACGACCCGGTCGACGAGGCCATTGGCGAGTACACAGCGGAGATGACGTCTCGCCCTATGTTCATGATCCGGCGTGGTCGGCACAAGTTCATTTCGTGCGACACCGACCCTGACCAGCTCTACGACCTTGAGGACGATCCCCTGGAACGAAACAATTTGGCCGGGTCCAGCGCAGCCACGGAGCTCCAGCGAGATCTGGCCAGGCAGTTCGCGGCCGAGGTGAACAAGCGATGGGACTCAAACGCCATTGCCGACCAGGTCATTGCTTCACAACGGGCACGCCGAGTGCTCCACCGGGCGATGACCTCCGGTCAGCTGGTCTCCTGGGATCACGCCCCTCATCAAGACGTAGCCAACGTGTATGTTCGAAACCACATGGACTGGGAGGAAGCCGGGCCCCGCAGTCGCTACCCGCGCTTGGACGCCGCTTCAGGTCAATAGAGGTTTGATCGAACCCTCAGGCGCCGCTGTGCTCGGAGCGAAGGGCGGCTAGCCGTTCCAACGCCTGATCTGCCTTGTCCACCGGGACCAGAAGGTGATCATGATGG
>CALJMD010000416.1 GCA_937981915.1 uncultured Acidimicrobiales bacterium | reverse complement strand
AACCGAAACCCTCGATTTCTGGTTCAAGGGAACCGGCAGCGGTGAAGACGTCACCACTGTCATCAAAGACAACCGAGCCACTGACCCGGGCCCCGACGGCTGGGACCTCGTGTGGAGTGACGAGTTCAATGAGCCGGCCGGAAGTCCACCCAACCCGGAGAACTGGACCCACGAGATCGGGGACGTTACCCCTGACGGCAAGAACGGCTGGGGCAACGACGAACTCCAGTACTACACCGACGACCCGGCGAACGCCTCCACCGACGGTGACGGCAACCTGGTGCTGACCCTGCGGGAAGCCGACGGTTCGTTGGACTGCTACTACGGACCATGCGACTACACCTCGGCCCGACTGCTGTCGTGGCGCAAAGCCGAATTCGCCTACGGTCGAATCGAATCACGTCTTCAGGTGCCTCAGGGCGCCGGTGTGTGGCCGGCGTTCTGGAGCCTGGGAACCGATATCGACCGCAACCCGTGGCCGGGAGCAGGTGAGATCGACATCATGGAGTTCGTTGGTCGTGAACCCACCGAGATTTTCGGCACCATTCACGGACCCGGCTACTCCGGCGGTAACAGCTTCGGTGGCATCTACGACTTCGGCACCGACGTGTTCGACGAGTACCACACGTTCACCGTCGAGTGGGAGCCCGAGCTGATCACCTGGTACGTCGACGGTATTCAATACCATCAAGCGACACCGGCTGATGTGGCACCCAACCCATGGGTCTTCGAAAAACCGTTCTTCTTGCTGTTGAACCTGGCAGTCGGCGGCAACTTCGGTGGACCGATCGGTGACGACACCGTCTTCCCGCAGTCCTACGCCGTGGACTACGTCCGGGTGTACCAGGGGCCCGACACCGCGGAGCGGTTCGAAGCTTCTTTCGTTGACGACACCGACGGCTGGAAGAAGGTGAGTATTCCGGTCTCGGACTTCGCCCGAAGCGACATGCAGCCCGACGGCGCACCGAACGACGGACTCGGCCTCGACGAGGTCTGGGGCTACGGATTTGAGCTACCGGCGGCGTCAGGTACCTACCTGATTGATGCCGTCACCACCGTGCCGGTCCCGCCACCAACCGAGCTAACCGTCACGTCCAACGCCGACAGCGGCCCCGGCACGTTGCGTGAAGCCCTCGGCCTCATCGCCGAAGGCGGCACGATCAGTGTCGACTCGGCGCTGGCCGGCCAGACCATCACGCTCACGTCCGGTCAGCTAGTGGTGCCTCGCGGCCTGACGATCGACGCATCGGACGCTGCCGGAGTCACCATCAGCGGTGCCGACTCGTCGCGGGTGTTCGAAATCACCGCAGGAGCCGACGTCACCATGACCGATCTGGTCATTCGTGACGGCGCAGGAGCACCACGCGGCGGTGGCGTTCTCAACAACGGAACTCTGACCCTGCAACGAGTGACCGTGACCGATAACGCTGAGGTGAGCGCCGCCCCGGCCAACTTCGAATTCGGTGGCGGCGGCATCTACAACAGCGCGGGAGCGACGCTCAACCTGATCGATACCACCGTCTCGAACAACCAGGCCGTCAACCAACCAGGTGGCGGGGTCTACGGCTTCTTCGGTAGCACCATCAACGTGTCGGGAAGCACCATCAGCGGCAACGTCAGCGGAGACGTGGCCGGCGGCTTCCGAACCTTGGGAGACGTCGACATTGTGAACTCAACCATCAGTGGCAACACCTCTACGGTGTGGCACGGTGGCGGCATCTTCCACACCGACGGAGCGTTAACGGTCACCAACGCAACCGTCACCGACAACACGGCTCCAGCCGGTACGGCGTCGGGAATTCTGGTGGCCACGTTCGGGGCACCGGCTTCGATGGTGTTGACCAACAGCATCGTCGAGGGCAACCCGCCAGATGGCGGTGGAGCCGTGGCCTGTGCCATTGAGGGCGACCCGAATGTGGCCACCATCACCTCGGCTGGAGGCAATATCGACAGCGACGGGACATGCCGCTTGGACGCAGCGGGTGACCAACCGTCCACCGATGCACTGCTGGGCCCGCTGGCCAACAACGGAGGCTCAACGCTTACCCATCTCCCGGCCAGTAGCAGTCCTGCTACCGACGCCGCAGACGGCGGCGCCTGCCCCTCCACAGATCAACGGGGATCAGCGCGACCGCAAGGTGCGGGGTGCGATGTAGGGAGCGTCGAGTTCGGCTAGCGGCGGCAGCCGAACCAGGGGGTGCGCCGGAGGGGACGCACTCCCTGGGCTGGCGCGTTCATCGACGCCCGGCGTCGATTCGGGTCGCCCCGCATGACTCACCAACCCTCATGGTGGTCGGGAGCACAATCTGCTCGGGGGTCGTCGCTGATCCGTCGATAACCGCTTGCAGTAGGTGTACGGCACGTTCCCCTACTTCGCTGACCGGCTGACACACCGACGTCAACCGGGGCGACGTATAGCCCGCAGGTAGCAAACCGTCGAAGGAAACGACGGCCACGTCCTCAGGGCAGGACAAGCCGGCTTCGTGGATGGCCCGAAGCGCTCCAACCGCCAGTCGATCGGACCCGACGAAGACGGAGTCGACATTCTCGTTGAGCAGCGACGCCATCGCTGCTCTTCCCGACTCCTCGCTCCAGTCCGTCTCCGTGATTCGGCTCTCCGCCGACAAGCCCAGCTCGCAAAGGCCGTCAAGGAACCCGCTGCGGCGATCGACTCCGGCGGACGTGGTCGACGGCGGAGCAATCAAACCTGGCCGCTGATAACCGAGGTCTGCCAGATACCCGGCCACCGCACGAGAGCCTCCGACGTTGTCGGCATCGACCGAGAACTGAGACCGCTCGTCGTCCGGGCGGCCGCACACCACAAACGGCAGATCGGCGTCGTGAAGGCGACCGACCACCGGATCACCAATCTGGGTGGCAGTAACAATTACACCGTCGACCATGCCCGAGTTCACCACTCGGTCGATGACGGCATCGCCGTCCGACTCCTGCTCGAACAGGAAAAGCGCCAACGTCCGATCAACGGCATTCGTGGCCGCCGTGACTCCGAGAATGAGTCGCCCGAAATAGGGATCGTCGAACAGCGTGTGGGCGGCACTTGGGATGACCAGACCAATCACCCCGGTTCGGTTCGACGCCAACGACCGGGCGGCGGCGTGGGGCCGATAACCCGTTTGCGCAATCACCGCCTCCACTCTGCTCCTTGCTGCGGCGCTCACATTGGGTTCGTTGTTGACCACCCGCGACACCGTGGACCGCGACACACCGGACAGGTGACCGATCTCCTCCAGGTTGAGTCGTTGAACCATCACTAGAAGTTTGCCAGCTTCGACGGGCCAATGGGGGCCACGGTCGTCTGGTTACCTTCACATCGGTGATGTTACGCTTCGACGCCATGACGTCGGATTCCGCCTCGGACCTGCCAACGCTTGCTGCTTTTCGCAACGAGGTTCGAACGTTCTTCAACGAGACGTTGCCCGACGCCGTGGCTTCCACCTCCGAGGGAACGGTCGAGCGAGGCCGGGCCTGGCGGGCCGCCCTGTTCGACCACGGCCTGGCCGGTCTCGACTACCCGACCGAGTTCGGGGGCAGAGGTGTCAGTGCCGACTACGTCAACGCGTTCCGAGAAGAGAGTCGCAGTCTCGTTCCTCGAGAAGACATGATGTTCGGCATCGCGGTCGGCATGGCCATGCCGACCATTCGCGACCTCGGAGACTCACACTTGAAGGAACGCTTCCTGCGTCCGGGCCTTCGAGGTGACGAGATCTGGTGCCAGCTGTACTCCGAGCCCGGCGCCGGATCCGACCTTGCCTCGCTGCGAACCAGTGCTGTTCGTGACGGTGATCAGTGGATTGTCAGTGGCCAAAAAGTATGGACCTCGGGGGCTGAGAGAAGCGACTTCGCCATACTGCTGGCCCGAACCGACTCCAGCCTGCCAAAACATCGAGGCATCACGATGTTGATCCTGCCGATGAAGCAAGACGGTGTCGAGGTTCGACCCCTGGTTCAGATGACGGGCAAAGCCGGATTCAACGAAGTCTTTCTCGACGAGGCGATCGTTCCCGCCGAGTGGGTTATCGGAGAGATCAACAACGGTTGGCGACCGGCGGTAGCCCTTCTGGGTCACGAACGGGTGCAAACCGGCACAGCATCCATAGGTGGAGCAGCCGACCAGTACTCGAAGGAGGGGCGAGCGCCGATTCCGTTCTCGCAGCTCCGTCAACTAGCGGAGCGAACCGCCAATGTCGACAGTCCGCTCACCCGCCAGGATCTGGCCCGGCTCCACAGCGGCGAGCGAATCATGGGTTGGCTGGGTGCGGCTAACGCTCACCCCTCGATCGGCAAACTCTGGCGGACCCGCCAAGGACGCCTCGCCGCCGAGTGCGCCGGGGCAATGGCCCTGGCTGGCTCAGCGGCCTGGGCCAACGACCTGTCGAAACAAGCTAACCTCGATGCCGACTTCTTTGCCTTTCAGATCTTGAACTGCCGCGGCATGAGCTTGGGCGGCGGCACCGACGAGATACAGCGAAACATTTTGGGCGAACGGGTACTCGGCTTACCGGCCGAACCCGGGCCTTCGCGGGACACCCCGTTTCATGATCTCCTGATCTAGTGAGTGCGCCACCGGAAAACAGGACGGGCCCGCCGCATCCGAAGATGACGACGGGCCCGACAGCGGGAGTCCGGCTAGCCGAACTTGCAGACCGAAGCACCCTTGTGCTGACCGGGGTAATGTCCTCGGTTCTTACCGATCTTGCCTTCCTTGGCCAGTTCGCTATGGAACAGTCCCATGTCGCAGTCAAGTCCAGCGCCGTTCTCGGCTGCTGTGGCGTTGGGAGCCTCCGGGATGGTCGGAGTGGCAGCGGCGGGCACGACGCCCAGCAGACCCAAGGATCCGGCGGCAACCGCGGCGCAAGCAATTAGTCGCTTCATAACACATTCCCCTTTTTGTTGGTGGACTATCAACAGTAGGCAGGGGCGGCAAGCGGCTGCCCGCCGAACAACGATTTTGCCTAGGCCCGGTGCCGACGGCCGGACCAGTCGGATCCGGCCAATCTGAATTATTGTCGACCCATGTATCCGGGACGATGGGGCACCGAGACACCCGACCATGCAGCGGTCGTCATGGACACGACCGGCGAGTTCATGACCTACCGCCAGTTGGATTCTCGGAGTAATCGTCTGGCCCGACTGTTCCGTGAATCCGGGCTTAGTCGAGGCGACAACGTCGCAGTGTTGATGGAGAACAACCTCGAATATTTTGAGGTGTTGTGGGCGGCGCTTCGTTCCGGTCTGTACCTGACTGCCATCAACTGGCACCTCACGGTCGACGAGGCGGCGTACATCGTCAACGACAGCGACGCCCGGGTTCTGGTTAGTTCCCAGCGCCTTCACCCCACCGCGGATGTGATCAATGCACCCAACGTTCAGCGGCGACTCCTCGTCGGTTCGGAGGCCGCCGACGGCTGGGAGCACTATCGCAGCGCAGTTGACCACCATTCACCGACCCCTCTCGAAGACGAGTCGGCCGGACTGACCATGTTGTACTCGTCGGGGACGACGGGGCGACCCAAAGGTGTGTTGGCCCCGCTTCCCACGCAGGCCCCGTGGGAGCTAACCGGCGACGACCTCGACGCCGCCCACCCCAACAACTGGGGATTCGACACCAACACCGTGTACCTCTCACCGGCCCCGCTGTACCACGCCGCTCCCCTGCGATTCTGCCAGCGGGTTCACGAACGGGGTGGCACGACGGTCATCATGGATCGCTTCACACCCGAAACTGCCCTTGGCGCTATCGAACGCCATCGTGTCACCCACAGCCAGTGGGTGCCGACAATGTTCGCGCGGATGCTCAAACTGCCCGACGCGACCCGAGAGAAGTACGACCTCTCAACTCAGCGCATGGCTATCCACGCCGCCGCTCCCTGCCCCGTCGAGGTGAAACATCAGATGATGCAATGGTGGGGTCCGATCCTTTGGGAGTACTACGCCGGAACCGAAGCCTTCGGGATGACCCGCATCAGCCCGCACGAGTGGCTGGAGCATCCCGGTTCGGTTGGCCGGGCCGAGCCGGGCGACGTGTACGTGTTGGATGCCGACGGCAACGTCCTCGGGCCGGGCGAACCCGGGCTTGTGCACTTCCGGCCAACCAGAACGTTTGAATACAAAGGCGACCCCGAAAAGACGGCAAAGGCCATCTCGCCTCAAGGGTTCATTAGCTACGGTGATGTCGGCTACCTCAACTTTGACGGCTACCTGTTCCTCACCGACCGGCAGTCGTTCATGATTATCTCCGGTGGCGTCAACATCTACCCGAGGGAATCCGAAGACATCCTGATCGGCCACCCCGCTGTCTTCGACGTAGCCGTCTTCGGCGTACCAAACGATGACCTCGGGGAGGAAGTCAAGGCTGCGGTGCAACTTCAACCCGGGCACGAACCAACTGGGGCGCTGGCCGATGAGCTGCTGAGCTACTGCCGTGGACGTCTTTCGACCTACAAATGTCCCAAGTCGATCGACTTCGAAGACGAACTTCCACGCCTGCCGACCGGCAAACTCCGAAAAGCCGATCTACGACGCCGCTACCTGGAAGGCTAAAGCGACGTTACACGGCGCCACGATCAGCTCGCACCTGAGCGCAAACGTGCTGGCGTGCCTCGCGAACCAGGTTTGCAACCTCGTCGTAGGGCAACCCAAGTTCACCAGCTGTCTCGCCGTAACTGAGGCCACAACAATCCACCAACCACAAAACTTGGGCCTCATCAAACGCCAGGATGTCGACGCCGCGCAGGACGGACTGGTCAAACTCGGCGTCGGGCAGTGCGCTGGTCAAACCATGCACATCGACCGTCGAGTCGACCACGTTTCGATCGTCGTTGACCGTGAGATTTCGCCCTGGAAGCAACACGTCAATCCATGCCATCTCCAAGGCGTGGAGCAAGCCAGCGGTCGCTTCGATGCAGAGATCAACTGCCATAACCAGAGCCTACGGCGGACGACCGAAAGCAGAGTTAACGCCTAAACAGGCCTACTCGACACACATGTAGTCGTAGGCGTAGCGCGGACTGTTGTAGCGCTCAACCCATCGGGCGTTGTTGGGAGCCACCGCTTTGGTCTTGTAGCAGGCGGGCTCAAGAGGCCCGAACTTGTAACGCCCGTCCAGATCGGTGCCTCGAACCTGAAAGGTCTCACCAGAGTCAGGGTCTTGGAGTCTGATGTCCACGTTGCTGACCGGCTCGCCATTCTCGACGACTTGACCGCTGACCACGTCGCCGTCAACGGAGTACTCGATGTCGAGAACCCGCAGTCCACTGGTTGTGGTGGGGATTGTCGTTGTAGTGGTACTGGCCGTCGTCGTGGCGGCGGTTGTTGACGGCGAGTCGGTCGGGTCAGAGTCGGTCGGGGTGTCGGCCGGGGCATCGGTGACAGCGAGCGGATCAAGCTCTTCGGATGTCAACTCGCTATCGGACACCACGATGGCAACCGGTCCATTCGGATCGTCCGACCCCGTCGCCGTACAACCGGAAACGACAGCGCACATCGCTGCGACAAAACCAACCACGGCCTTGCTCGAGAGGCCCACACTAACGCCGCGCAATGGAAGTCTCACTCCGCCAAAACCCATAACTTCACAACCCTCACGTCACGTGCCAACACTGCACGGTCCGCCTTGCTTCAATGCTAATCCTAGCGCGACCAGTCAACCGGACCAGATTCGCCTGCTGGCGTGCCGTTCAGATGCTGACCTACAGTCGTTGCAGGTCAGCCTGTCGATCCAGCAACAAGTGGGGAAGATCTGTGGGAACACGATGGATTGTCGAGGGCACGGTCAACGACCGCTGGCCCATCAACACCAGGAGCAACGTTGGTGAAGTTTTCCCCGACGTCGTGACGCCGTTGACCTACCACTATGGCATCGTGGCCGCCGAACGAGCCTGGCGTAAAACCTACGCCAAGATGGGCATCAAAGCCCGAGGTGACTTCGACAGCGAAGAGCCGGTAATCATCGGCCTGTTCGCCGGATACACCTACCTCAACCTTTCCTACCTGCGCATCTCCGGTGTACGAGCCCCAGGCTCCTCCGCGGAAGCGATCGACACCGCCTTTTTCTCCGACCGCAACCCGCCACCCTACGAACCACGCGACGGCGACAAGAGCCTGATCTCGTCACTACGGATCCTCCGAACGGTTCTGGCCGCCCTCAACATCGACAGTCCACCCCCTGTGGTGGCCGACAGCTACCAGCGGGTAGCCGCCTTCGAGGCGACCCGGCCTTCACTCGACGCCCCCGACGCTGAACTGGTGGCCTTCATGGACACGTTTCCTACGGCGTTCGAGCCGGTCTACGGCAACCATATGGAGTCCTCCGGTCTAGCCGGAATCGTCGCCGGAATCTTGGCCGACGCTGCTAACGCCGCCGGGCAACCGGGCCTGGTAACTCACCTGATGGGCGCCGCCGGTGACGTCATCTCCGCCCAATACTCTCAGGCCCTGTACAAGATCGCCGGAACAGTGAAATCTACGCCATCAGTCAACACCGCCTTTGATGCCGGCGTTGCCCGGCTACTTGACCGGGTTGCCGACGACCCGCACGCCGAACAATTCTTGTCCGAGTTCAACGGTTTCATCGCCGAACACGGACACCGTGGTCCCAACGACTGGGAGCTGTCGGGTCGCACATGGGAGAACACGCCCGAGTTGGCGTTGGCCGCCATCGACTCAATGCGTCGAGCCGACCACGACCTTTCGCCTTCGGCGCGGCTGATACGCGACGACGAACAACGCCAATCGGCGATCAGCCAAATCAGGCCCCATCTGAAGGGCATCGACCGCCGAAACTTCGACAAGGCCGTAGCCGCCATGCCGTACTGGGCACAAGCCCGTGAAGCGACGCGAGATCGTTCCATCCGTTTCGTCAACCCGGTGAAACAGGTCTTCCGCGAACTGGTTCGACGCTCCGCCGAACGCGGAGGCGATCCCGACCCGACCCACGTGGCACTGCTCACTCGACCGGAGCTGTCCGACTACCTAGAAGACCCACCGGCGCTCATGGACGCCATCGCCGAGCGGGCCGCCCTCTACAAGCGATACAGCGCAGTGGAGCCACCGTTCTTCATCATGTCCCAGGACGACGTCCCAACGATCGAAGAGATGGAGGCCGGGCAAACAGCTCCATCAGCTCCAGCCCTGCTCGGTGAGGTTATGGTCGGGCAAGCCGGCTCCAGCGGTGTGGCCATCGGGCCGGCCCGAGTAGTCCTCGACCCATCCGAAGCCGATCAGCTGCAACCGGGTGAAATCCTGGTCGCTCCGATAACCGACCCGGCTTGGACCCCGCTGTTTCTTCCAGCTGCCGCCGTGGTGGTCAACGTCGGAGCGCTGATGAGCCACGCCGTCATCGTGGCCCGAGAGTTGGGCATACCGTGCGTAGTCTCGGTGGAGGACGCCACCGAACGCATCAAAACCGGAACGATGCTGGAAGTCGATGGGACGGCAGGCACCGTCACATTGGTCGAATCATGACAGCCGACTGTCGCCCGTGACCACTACCGAACAGTCTCTTCAACCGACCAACCTCGTTGACGTCGACGACCCCTCAGCGGTCGCCGTCCGATTCGGCCAACAGACGCTGACGTGGGAAAACCTGGAGCGTCGAGCCCGCCAGCTCGCCCAGGCCTTGGACCGTGACGTAGGGCAGGGCGAGGCATGGGCGGTACTGTCGCACAACCGGCTGGAGTGGGCCGAGATGGCCTTAGGCAACACCCGGGCCGGGACACGCCTGGTTCCCTTGAACTGGCATCTCACCGCGACGGAACTAGCCGACCTTCTGGTTGACAGCAACAGCCGCCTGTTGGTGGCTGAAGCCGCCTTGGCCGACGTTGCCGATCAAGCAGCCGCGCTGGCTGGCGACATCACGGTCCTCATCATCGACGACGAGATTGCCACCGGCGATCCTGGCACCGAGGCAGGGCGCTCCTATCAGCAGTGGCGAAACGACTCACCCGGTGATCTCCTCACCGAACGCCCTACCGGTTCACCGATGCTGTTCACCGGGGGCACCACCGGAAGATCGAAGGGGGTCACCCGCTCCGATCACAGCGGACCGACCAACGCGTGGTCCAACCGCTGGTCGGGCTGGGCCGAACTGGTGAGCAAACCGTCGAGGGGAACGACGCTCATCACAACGCCGCTCTACCACGCGTTAGGCCTCGGGGTCTTCACCGCCACGCTCGGCCAAGGCCTCGATGTGGTACTGCACCGCCGGTTCGACCCGGAAGCGACACTCGCCTCCATTGCCGAACACCGGATCACCTCGACCACCATGGTGCCGACCCAGTTCATCCGCCTGCTCAAGCTCGACGCAGATATCCGAGAGCAGTTCGACCTCTCCTCGCTCCAGTGGGTGCTACACACAGCGGCTCCCTGCCCGCAGTGGGTCAAGCGGGCCATGATTGACTGGTTCGGCCCGGTGATCTACGAGCTGTACGGATCGTCGGAAGGTATTGGACCAGCCATCTGCTCAAGTCAAGAGTGGCTGGAACACCCCGGCACGGTCGGTCGAGCCACCGCTCCGGTTTCCTATTCGATCGTCGATGACGACGGCAACGACCTTCCGGCCGGAGAAGTCGGCACCATCTACTGCAAGCGGACCGACGGCACCCCTCGCTACCACAACAACAAACAGGCCACCGACGCATCCCAGCTACCGGACGGTCGGTTCACGGTTGGCGACCTGGGCTGGCTTGACGAAGACGGATTCCTCTACCTGGCTGACCGTCGAGTGGATCTCATCATCACCGGAGGGGCCAACGTCTATCCAGCTGAAATCGAAGCGGTGCTGGTCGAACACCCGGCGGTGGCTGACATCGCCGTTTTCGGTGTGCCTGACGACGAGTGGGGTCAAGCCGTGATGGCAGTGATCGAGCCGGCCGAAAGCCAATCAGTCGAACTGGACGAGATACGGGACTTCGCCCGGGATCGTCTGGCCTCCTACAAGCTGCCAAAGCATTTTGAGGTGATCGAACAGCTTCCCCGAGAGGCTCATGGCAAGCTCAAGAAGCGCCTGCTGCGCGACCCCTATTGGCAGTGACAGCTTGCAAGGGTGACAAGCCGCAGACCCGTAGCGCAGACCCCTAGCTCACGCACCTAGCGCCCGCTGAAGTTAGGTGTCCGGCGTTCCGCCATTGCCGCCACGCCTTCGTTCCAATCCTCGCTGGTGCGAAGACGATCCTGTTCCAGCTTCTCCCGGTCGGTGGCTACTCTGACCCGTTCGGCCAGGTCACCTCGCATGGTCTGGCGAATGGACTCCACGGCCAACGGCGCCGAACCGGCGATATCGGCCGCCAACCGGTGGGCTTCGGCCCGAACCTCTTCAAGTGGTACGAGGCGGTCGGCAAGTCCGATGGCGTGGGCTTCATCACCGGCTATGCGCCGACCGGTGTACAGCAACTCAAGTGTTCGTTGCTGACCGACCAAGCCGGGCAAAGTGACCGAGAGTCCAAATCCGTGGTGGAAGCCGAGGCGGGCGAAGTTGGCGGAGAACCGGGCTTCCGGTGCCGCGACCCGAAAGTCGGCGAAGCAGGCCAGGCCCAGGCCGCCGCCGATAGCCGCCCCCTGTACGGCGGCAACCACCGGCGTTCGGGTGGCGAACAGGTCGACCGCGGCGTCGTAGAGGTGTCGGGGCGAGCCGTCGGAGTTGGTCATCGCACTCGCTGAGCTTGTTGCGCTCCCGGCGGGTGCGAAATTGGCACCGGCGCAGAAGTGCTTGCCGACCGAACACAGCACCACCGATCGGGCATTGCCCTCGGCGTCCAACTCGGCCATGGCCAGGGCCAACGAGTTGATCAGGTCAAGATCGAAGAAGTTGTTTGGCGGCCGCTGTATTTCGACCGTCGCAACATAATCGTCCCCAATCGAGACATGCACATCTCCGAACACACCGAAGTCGCTCATGGCCGAAGCTTAATCCGGCCCGCTTCAGGCCAACAGTTCGAGTAGCTCGCCAGGTTCAGCGGCCAAGGCAGACGGGTCGGCGGCGACAAGCTCTTCAACCGAGCCGTAACCCCAGGTCACCCCGATTGTTCCCAGCCCGTGGGCTCGGGCGCCGGTGATGTCAACGGCCCGATCCCCGATCATCACGGCCCGGCGCACCGCACCGTGCGGTTGGGCCAACGTCAGAGCGTGTTCGATGACATCTACCTTGTGACGGCGGGCGCCGTCCATCGTGGCACCGGCCACCACATCGAAGTAGCGGGCCAAGTCGAAGTGTTCAAGAATACGTTCGGTGAACGGCTCGGGCTTCGACGTCGCCACGCCGAGCACCCAACCACCGGATTTGAGTGTCTCCAACACATCGTTGACACCGTCGTACATCCGGTTCTGAAAGATGCCCTGCACCGCGAAGTACGAGCGATAACCGGCGATGGCCGCCTTGACACCGTCGCTGTCAAGCCCGGCGGCAGCAAAGGTCTCCTGCAGCGGCGGTCCGATGTAACGGTCCAGAGGCTCGTGGTCCTCGGGGTCCAAACCAACGTCGGCGAACGCCTTACGAAACGACTGAACGATCCCTTCGGCCGGGTCAGTCAGGGTGCCGTCAAGGTCGAACAGGACAAGGTCCCTTCCACCGCCTTCAGGTTCCGAGCCT
>CALJMD010000415.1 GCA_937981915.1 uncultured Acidimicrobiales bacterium | reverse complement strand
TCGGTGGCCTCAAAGGCCAGAACCGGCTGACGGCCCTCGGCCTCGGCGAACAGATGGTAGATAGGGAAACACGGCCCGGGCATCAGGATGCGGCCACCCGGTTCGCAGAACGCTCGGATGATCAACGAGATGATCTCGGTTTCACCGGCACCACAGATGACCTGGTTCGGCTCGTACCCGTAAACCTCGGCGATCTTCTCCCGCAACGGCTCCGCCGTCCACGACGGGTACAGGTGAAGTCGATCCAACGAGTCGGCCACCGCCTGGCGGGCCATGGGTGACGCCCCATAGGGGTTCTCCGCTGACCCCAACTTGGCGATGTCGTCCGGGGCGATGCCGTAGCGCTGGGCCACGTAGTCCACGGGAAGGCCGGGGACGTAGTACTCCGGTTCGGCTAGTCCAGAATGTGCGTAATGCATGACGGTCCTTGAGTTGATCGGGTCGGTTGATCGGATGGTTGCAGTGCGGCTAGCCGGAGTAGATTCCGGCTGCTCGTCGGTTGGCGTGAAAAGCGTCGATGGCTGACGCGGCGTCGTCATCGGAGTCGGCCACCATGAAGGCCAAGATCACTTCCAACAGGGCGACGGTTGCCACGTTGGACGAGAACGGCAGGGGAGACTCGTTGGGCACGACAAAGGCGTAGGCGGAGGGGGCGACGATAGGGGAGGCCCAGCTGTCGGTGATGGTGACGATAGGGACGTCTCGATCGGCGGCCAGGTTGACGGCCTCGATGATCTCAGCCCGATAGGGGCTGAAGGTCATGGCCATCAACACGTCCGACGACGTCATTTTGGCCACGTCATCAATGGCTAGGCCGAGCACGGGTATGGCGGCGACCTGTCCGGCCTGCGGCCCCGACGACATCGAGGCAACATAGGCAAAGTTCTCGGCCAAAGGCTTGGCCGTTCCCACTCCCAGCACATTGGCTCGGCGGGCCGACACCAGGAGGTCGGCGGCCGACTTAAGCTCTTCAGGGTCCACGGATGCGAACAACATCTCGACATTGCCCAAAGCGGAGGCCACCATGTTCGAGAGCAGCGCTCCGTGTCTGCCGCCTTCGTTGATCGATTGTAGGAATCGGGCTCGGTCCGGAAACGACAACTGGGCGTCGACCACCTCGGTGCGGAACGGTTGGCGAAAGTCCTCGTAGCCGCCGAAACCGGCGGCTCTGGCCATACGCACCATGGTGTTCGGCTTAACGTCGGCGGCGTCGGCCATGGCCCGCAGTGAGGTGACGGCCACCTCGGAGGGATTGTCGAGCACGTAGGCGGCTGCTCGTCGGACCTGAGGGGACATGGAATCGAGCGATTCGCTCAGCCGTTGAAGAACCGGTGTCGGCGTCATAATTGCCAGCTCTGTTTGGGTGCCAGCCGAAGTTGTGCCACCAGAAATCTATACCACACGTTTGTACCGAATTGCTAGACATTTGGTACAAACGTCCGGTACGGTCGTGCGCTATGACCGACGCATCGTCTCCCGCCGCCGCAACACCCTCGTCGACACCAGCTAAAACGCCAAGTCAGACATCAACTCAGACGTCAACCCAGGCAACGGCTCAAAGTGTGCCTGACTCGGCTCGAGTGGTGATCGTTGGCGGTGGCATTTGCGGAGCCAGCCTTCTCTACCATCTGGCCAAAGAGGGCTGGACCGACGCCGTCTTGGTGGAGAAAGCCGAGTTGACGTCCGGGTCAACGTGGCACGCGGCTGGTCAAGTCACGCACTCGGTCTCCAGCTACACGCTGGCCTACTTCCGCAAGTACGCCTGCGAGCTCTACGCTTCGCTCGAGGCTGAGACCGGAGTGGCCACCACCTGGCATCAGTCCGGCAGCTTCCGAGTGGCCTACGAACCGGTTGAGGTCGACTGGCTTCGAAGCCAAGTCGGTGTGGCCGAATACGTTGGCAACGCTATGGAGTGGGTGGACAACGCGTTCATGGCCTCCAAGCACCCGTTCTACGAGGTAGATGAGATTATCGGCGCCATCTACACCCCCGACGACGGACACGTCGACCCCACCGGCGCCACTAACGCCATGGTCGCCGCCGCTCGTTCGGCTGGAGCAACCATCAGCCGCCGCAACCAGGTGGTCGACATCAACCGGCGAGCCGACGGATCGTTTGACGTCGTCACCGAGAAGGGGACCATCCACGCCGAGCACGTCGTGAACGCCGCCGGATGTTACGCCCACCAGGTGGCCGAAATGGTCGGACTGTCAGTTCCGATGGCCAATGCCCTTCACAGCTACCTCATCACCGATGCCGTTCCCGAATTCGCCGATCTCGACACCGAACTTCCGGTGGTTCGCGATGACTATCTGTCCGGCTACGTCCGCCAGGAACAGGAGTCCGGCCTGATCGGCATCTACGAGCAGTCCAACGCCGAGGCCGCCTGGCATGACGGTCCGGACTGGTCGCTGGAGAACCCGTTGTTCCCAGCCGACTACGACCGCATCGGGTTCTGGCTGGCCCGGGCGTTTGAACGAGTGCCGATCCTGGAACCAAAAGGCATCAAGCAGGTCATTCGAGGAGCGATCGCTCACACCCCCGACGGCGAACCAATGATGGGACCGTCAGGACTTAAGAACTTCTGGATGATGGCTGGAGTGCAAGTTGGTGTGGCCGACGGTCCCGGGTTAGGACGAGAGCTTGCTCGCTGGATGGTGCACGGCGAAACCCAGGTTTCAGTGCGCGGCTACGACGCTCGGCGATTCAGCTTCATCCCTCACGACGACGCCATGCGCTACGGGCGAATCAAAGGCACCGAAGATTACGAGTACCGCCACCAAACCCCCGTCCCCGGTCTCGAACATCCGCAGCTTCGCCCCTACCGGGAAACTCCGCTGTACCAGCGGTTCAAGGACAATGGAGCGGTCTTTACCCAGGTCTACGGTTGGGAGCGTCCTAAGTGGTATCCGACCGTGGCCGGGTTACCCCAGGAAGACGCCGTTGCCTTCCGCCACACCGACTGGTTCCCGGTGGCTGCCGAGGAATGCCGAGCAGTTCGGGAGCGAGCGGGCATTCTCGACTCCACCGCCTTCGCCAAGTTCGAGCTGGTCGGCCCCAACGCCGCCGAGGTGCTCGATCGGCTCACCACCAACACGCTGCCAAAGGTCGGTCGAATTGGTCTCACTTACATCTTGACCCCAACCGGGCGGATAGAAGGCGAGATGACCGTCACCCGTCTGGCTGAGAACCACTTCTATCTGGTGTCGGCTGCCGTTGGCGAACAGAAGGACCGAGAGTACTTCGAAACCCACTGGCCCAACGGTGACGACGGACAGCCGCTGGCGGCCGAACTTAATGTGGTGTCTGATGACTTTGGCGTGTTGGCCATCGCCGGGCCCCACAGTCGCGAGCTGTTGGCGAAATGCGTTGCCGACGGCACTGACCTGTCGAACGAATCGTTTCGCTGGCTGTCAGCTCAAGAGATCACCGTCGCCGGTGTAGCCGTGCGTGCCCTGCGAGTTGGGTTTGTCGGCGAGCTGGGTTGGGAGCTGCATATCGCCACTGCAGACCTGGGCACGGTCTACGACGCCGTCTGGGCTGCCGGTCAGGACCTCGGCGTGGCCAACGTCGGCAACCATGCTCTTGACTCGCTGCGAATGGAAAAGCAGTACATGATCAGTCGAGATCTGACCCATGACGTCGGCCCCGACGAAGCCGGGCTGCACCGATTCGTCAAGGTCGACAAAGGTGACTTTGTCGGTCGTGACGCGGTGGTGGCGCGGCGGGCGTTGGCCGAATCGGGCCAGCAGCCGTACCGCTGGCAGCTGGCCTACCTGGCGGTGGACACCGATGTGTCCGACGTTCACGGAGCCGACGGCGTGTACGCCGATGGCCGATGCGTCGGCCTGGTCACCACCGGCGACTACGGCCACTACGTGGGCCAAGGTTTGGCCTTCGCCTACCTCGCTCCGGAGCACTGTAAGCCGGGAACCGAGCTGCAGGTTCGCGTTGTCGGCGATCTGAAACCGGCCCGAGTCTTGGCCGAACCGGCCTACGATCCGGCCTCTAGCCGATTGCGTTCATAGCCATACAGGCAACGGCACAAGCCAGGCCCATCAGCGATCGGCGCTGGGCTAGAGTCGGGGCCATGGCAAACGTAATTGAGGCTGAGGGACTCAAGCGCTCGTTTGGTGACGTGGAGGCAGTGCGCGGAGTTGACCTGACCATCGGTGAGGGCGAGATCTACGGTTTCCTGGGGCCAAACGGTGCCGGCAAATCCACCGTCGTCAAGATGCTGACCACCCTGTTGTCGCCAACGTCGGGCAGCGCTCGCGTTTTCGGATTGGATGTGGTGGAAGATGCCGGTCGCATCCGCTTGCGGATCGGGGCTGCGCTGCAGGATGCGTCACTGGATGACAAACAGTCGGGTCGTGAGATCCTCACGATGCAAGGTCAGCTCTACGGCCTCACTAAGTCGGAGATCGCCCAGCGAATCGACGAGTTGTCGACCCTGGTCGAGTTTGAGGCTATTGACCGGTGGATACGGGAATACTCCGGTGGCATGAAACGCCGCCTCGACCTGGCTGCGTCACTCATGCACAACCCGGATCTGTTGTTTCTCGATGAGCCGACCACGGGTCTTGACCCCTCCAGTCGTGCCAGGGTGTGGGAGGAGGTGCGAGCCCTCAACTCGGAGCTGGGCACCACCATCTTCTTGACCACCCAGTACCTGGAGGAAGCCGACGAGCTGGCCGACCGGGTCGGGATCATCAACAAAGGTGTGATCGTGGGCGAAGGAAGCCCGGAGGATCTGAAGCGGTCAGTAGGAGCCGATGTCATCCAGGTCCGTCTGGCCGACACGGGCGACTCTGCCTCTCACATCATCGATCACGTCACAAGGGTCGAGGGTGTTGATCACGTCGAGCGGGGCCCCAACGGCCTGTTGGTTTCGGTGTCAAACGGCGCTGCCGCCGTGTCCCCGGTGGCGGTTGCCCTCGACGGTGCGGGAGCTCAAGTGAGAGAACTGACGCTACGAACCCCAACGCTGGATGACGTGTTCCTTGAATTGACCGGTGACCGGATGGAGGTAGGTCAGTGAGTTCCACAACAGCCACCGTGACCAAGCGGGCCCACTCGACGCTTCAAGCCAAGCCGTCAGGCTTCATGAGCGACATCGTGACAGTGGCCAAGCGAGCGCTTCGAGCCATACCTCGAGAGCCTGAAGCCATCCTGCCCGCCCTGTTCATCCCCACCTTTTTCTACATCGTCAACATTGGAGCGCTGGAAGATCTGACCGAGTCGTTCCCCGGCACACCGGGCTTCGACTACCGAGAGTTCCAACTGGCGACCGGCATCATTTTCGCCGTCACCGGCATTTCACGAGCCACGGCCCTGGTCACCGACATCCAATCGGGCTACTTCGACCGACTGCTGCTCAGCCCGGCCCGCCGCCTCCCGCTACTGCTCGGGCTGATGGTGGCTGACTTCAGCCTGGTGATAGCGCTTTGCATCCCGGTGATCGTGCTCGGGCTAGTACTTGGCGCGTCGTTCGGCACCGGCGTGCTCGGCGTGGCCATGTTTATCTTGATCGGTGCCAGCTGGGGTCTGGCCTTCACCGGCTTCCCTTACGCCATTGCCTTGAAGACGGCCAATCCCGGGGCGGTGGCCTCCAGCTTCTTGTTGTTCTTCCCGTTCGCCTTCCTCACCTCATCGACCGTGCCCCTGGACGCATTGACCGGCTGGATGCGCACTATCGCCCGCTTCAACCCCATCACCTACGTCCTTGAGGGAATGCGGTCCTTGCTGATGGACTCGTGGGACTGGGCCACCATAGGCAAGGCGTTCCTGGCCATCGCCATTGTCGGTGTGATCAGTCAGACGTTGGCGCTCTCCGCGTTGCGGGGAAGAGTGGCCCGAGGCTGATAGCGGCCCGCCTTGCTCTGATTCGACCTGCCTTGCTCTCGGTGCAACGACGCGGTAAACATTCCCACCATGTCTGCAACACATACCACGACGGTCGAGCGAGTCCATCGCCGCTACAAGGCCTACGCCGGCTTTGTCACCACCCCCAAGTACTTCGACGACAGTCCGCAGCAGTTTCTCGACGTTGCCCCGCAGGGCACCGGAATCTTGCAGCGGGTCAACCACCTACCCGACTACGGGTATCAACTGGGCGAGCGAGCAAAGAACTTCGACCTGCTGGAGGAGTCAGCGGTCTGTCTCGGACAATCATTCTGTGATGTGATCGGGCAGGTCGGATCCAACTGGGTGCACGTGACCGGAACGACGCCGACGGAGATCGAGGCTATTTGCGACCGAATCTCTGACGCCGCCGGAGCCCGGTTCTTCATGGCCGGACACTGCCTGGTTGAGGGGCTCCGAGCCATCGGGGCCGAAACCATCACCATCGCCAACGGGTACTACCGGCCGGACTGGTCGGCAGGCATCAACGGCTATTTGGAGCAG
>CALJMD010000414.1 GCA_937981915.1 uncultured Acidimicrobiales bacterium | reverse complement strand
CCGACGCTGAACTTCTTGAACCGGCTCTCGGCTGCTTCCAGTTCGAGCCGCCGATCGACGGTGATCGGATGGTGGAGCGTGACCAGTGTCGGGATGATCCGCTCGATGGCCAAGATGCCGTAGCCCAGGCATTGGTTGTCGTGCACCAGGTCGAACTCTGAGGCTCGGGCTTTGAGTTCTTCGTAGGCCCGGTAGCTGAAGGCCAGCGGTTCAGGAAACTGCCCGGCGGAGAAGGCGGTTACTTCCAACAGGTCGGCTTTTGATTTCAGTTCCCAGAATCCGGGGGCTCGGCCGGGGAAGTGATCGTTGAAGATGTCGAGGCTGGGAAGTTTGGTGAGCGCCACTCGTTCGTCGAGTACCGGGTACGGCTGGCCGGAGAATACTTCGACGTTGTGGCCAAGGTCGGCTAGCGCTTTGGTCAGGTGCCGGGTGTAGATGCCTTGGCCGCCGACGGTCGGTTTCGACCGGTACGACAGGTAGGCCAGACGCAGCGGCTGATCGGGATCGAGAGCCGAGTTTTTGGTGTTGTTCATGTGGCGTCCTGACTGTTCGAGACCGGTGCCGTCGTCGACGTTTCGTCGACGTTTCTCTAACTTCAAGGCCACTTCTCGCCCCGTTCCGAGCAAGTAAGTGACCCATGAGTAACACACTGGTCGCCGCTAACAGGCTACCGGTTCGCCCGACGCGGGCCTTGTTAGCGCCATCGCAGAGCTCTCGCTGGGTGGGTGCAGTAACGGCCGTCAGTCCGGCCGTAGCAGCGCTAGTGTTTTGCTGGTGAAAGCCGTCGTGCAGCGAGTGTCGAGAGCCCGAGTGTCGGTCGAGTCCGACCGACACGGTGATACAGGTGGAGCCGAAGGCACCGGCGAGGCCGTTGGTACAGAGGTCACCGGTGAGATCGGACCGGGGCTCTGTGTGCTGGTCGGTGTCACTCACGACGACACCGAGGATCAGGCGGTGAAGCTGGCTCAGCGGCTGTGGAAGCTGCGTATCTTCAGCGACGATGAAGGCAAAATGAACCGGTCGGTCAACGACATCGGTGGTTCGTTGCTGATCGTCAGCCAGTTCACGTTGTATGCCGATGCCCGCAAAGGGAACCGACCCTCATATGTTGACGCCGCCCGGCCCGAGGTGGCGGAGCCGCTCATCGAGCGGACGGTGAAGGAATTGAAAGCCCTTGGCGCCGACGTGGAAACCGGCCGGTTCCGCGCCGACATGGATGTCGAGTTGGTAAACGACGGACCGGTCACAATCATTCTTGAGGTGTAGCGGCGGATGAACGATCAAACTGACGAACCGAGCCAGCCGGATCAGGTGCCCCAGCCGCCTAAGCCCGAACAGCCAGTCCAACCCGAACAGCCAGTCCAACCTGAACACCCAGGCCAGCCCGAACCACCGGGAGGCTGGTATGCCGACCCGCACGAACCGGGACGTTTGCGTTACTGGGACGGTTCGACGTGGACCGAGTATGTGAACGAGCAGGTTCCGTTCGCTCCGCCGATTCCGGCAGCGATCGCGGCCAGGAATGCTGGCCCCGGTGACGGTTCGGTCAACGACATTGGCGAGTGGCTCCGGTCATCGTTTCGAGTCGCGGTGTCAAAGCTTCTACCGGCTCTGCTGTTGCTGCTTCTGCCGTTGATTCCGTTTGCCATTGTGGCGTTCATGATGTTTCGAGTGGTGGCCAGTGCGTCCGAGGTTGCCGACGAGGCGCTGACCGACGGTTTGGCGACAACAGAGTCGTTCTTCACTAGTGACTTTGATTTCACCAGCCTGATCATCTTGGGGGTGGCCTCAGTCCTCGGTGTGGTTCTCTTGGCTTTGGTGCAGGTGGCGTTGGCTCATCTCATGCACCGGGCACACCTTGATCGTCCCGGTGGATTTGGGCGGGCGCTCGGAGTCGGGTTGACCAAAGGGTGGCGGCTCCTCGGGTGGTATCTGGTGTTCGGCGTTGTTATGTCGATTGCCACGGCGGTCGGCGTCGGTCTGGTGTTCCTGTCCGCCCAGTTGAGTAACGGTTTGGCCTTCGCTGTTGGAGCGTTGTTGTACCTGGCGGTGATCGTTCTGAGCATCGTGTTTGGGGTTCGACTGGTGATGCTGCCGGTGGCGTGTGCCGTGGCACCGTCGGGGTCGAACGCGCTGTCGGCAACCCTGGCCGCCACCAAAGGGCGTTTCCTGGCGGTGTTTGGTCGGTTGCTGCTGGTTGGCTTGTTGAGCTATCTGGTGGTGCTGCCGTTTCAGATGGTGGCCTTTGGCCTTTTCCCGAACATGATTGACCGTCAACCCCTGGACGAGATCGACCCCGAAGCAGTGAACCCAAGTGAACTCTTGGAGCCGCTTCTGACTGCATTCGGTGTGCTGATGGTCTTGTACGCCGTGGCTTCACTGCTCTACCAGATCTTCTACACCTCTGCGATTGCCCGGCTGTACGCCGATTTGGGCGGGCTCGACTCCGAGACCTAGCCCGGTGGTTGAATCCATAGATTCGCCGTTGAAGCCGAACCTGCAGTGGGCCGGCGTCGCTGCGGGGGCAAAGGCTGCCATTCCGTTGGCGGTGCCTGCGCTTCCTATCGGAATTCTGATCGGCGTCGCCATCGGCGAGTCGGTCGTGATCGACAACCTTGCAGGCTGGACGTCGTCGTTCATGATTTTTGCCGGGGCGGCCCAGTTCGCCGCAGTTGAACTCATCGACGGCGGTGCCGGCGTGTGGGCGGTCGTTGCTGCCGTGTTCATGATTAATGCCCGACACTTGATGTACGGGGCTGCCATCTGCGGTCGTTTCTCTGACGCCCCGGTGTGGTTCAAATTCGTGGGCAGTTACTTTCTGATTGACCAGGTTTTCGCTCTGAACGTGAATCTGGATCTGGACATAGAACCGGTCGACACCGACGATCGGCTGGGCTACCGCATGTCGCATTACATCGGCACCGGCGCTCCCATGTTGGGCGTGTGGGTGGTCGGTGTTGTTCTCGGGTTGGTGGTCGGCGACGTCATCCCGGCCGAGTGGGAGGTTGACTTCGCTATCCCGTTGATGTTTCTGGGTTTGATGGTCATGTCGTTGTTCAACGTGTCTTCGGTTGTTGCCGCAGTGCTCGGCGGCACGGTTGCCGTCATCGGGAGGGACTGGCCGAACGGGATGGGTCTGCTGATCGGTGCTGTTGCCGGTGTTGCGGCCGCTGCCCTGGTCGATCAGCTGTTGGATTCTCAGTTGGAGAACCGACCTAAAGCGGACGGAGCTTCGGCGTGAGTGGTGCGGCAGTGTGGTTGGCGTTTGCGTTGGCCGGGCTGGTCACGTTCGCTCAACGGAGCCTGTTTTTCTGGCTGAGTGAGAGTGCCTCTGACCGGCTCTTGCCGCCGCCGGTTCAACGGGCGTTGCGGTATGTTGCCCCGGCGGCGTTCGCTGCCATTTCCGCACCGAGAGTGATAGCGGCCGGGTCCAGTTCGTCGGATACCTCGTTCAATCTGCTGTCGATCTTGGCTGAGACCGTTGTTGACGCCCGGTTCGTGGCTGCGCTGGTGGCGTCGCTGGTGATGTGGCGCACCGGCAAGCTGCCGGTGATGCTGGTTGTGGGAATGGTGGTGTTCTGGGTCCTGCGAGCCCTGGGTATGTAACTGCCAGATCAGCGGGCCGTAGGCCGTTGGGCCCAGGTTCTGATCTTGGCGTCAAGGGTGTTCGTCGGAGAACCGAAGAAGAGGCGGTGACTATCCGAACGTCAACCATCCTGATTGCAGATGGCAGCACGTGGCCTGAACGGCTAGGTCGAGATCTGCGTTTCGGCTACCAGCTGGCACCTACGACACTTTCGGTGGACGAGACGGTTAAGCAGCTGGAATCGTCTCGTACGTCGGAAGACGGCCCCGGGCCTGATCTGGTGGTGACTGACGTCGACCTTGTTGGCGGGGGAGCGGTCGAGCTCTGTCGCCGTCTCAACCACAGTGTCGTCGACATTCCTGTTTTGGTGGCGACGTTCAGCCACGGCCGCGAAGAGGTCTTGGACGCGGTAGCCGAAGGGGCCAGCGGATACCTGGTTCGGGCCAACGACATTGAAGCGACCCGGATGGCGATCGCCAAAGCCATCATTGGTGAACCCGTTGTCAACGCGCCGTTGGCCGGTCTGATTCTGTCGCACTTCCGTTCCTTTCACGGCCGGACTGAACGGGTCGCTGACACCCTCGACCCGATGGAGCGTCGCATCGTGCAGTTGGTGGCCCGAAATCACGGGCTTGCCGAACTGAGCGACATGATTGAGTTGACCGTGGCCGAGGTTGAGGAGTCGATGCGGGTGATCTTCGACAAGTTGCGATCGTCCCGCCAGACTCTGCTGGCCGGACGCTAGTCCTCGCTCTGGCTCTTGCTGTCGGTTTCTCGGCGTCGCCTGGCTCGTTCACCGCTCAACGTGACAATGCTGTACCCGGCGGCCACCAACCCGTAGACGTTGACCGGCCACGGCCCGACGTAGCTGGCCAGTGTGCGTCCGGTACGCATTTCGACGGTGGCTGCCAGCGTTGCCCGTTCGCTGACCCCGGTGCGCTGCCGTAGGTTGCCGGACGGGTCGATGACCGCGGTCAAACCGGTCGGTGCTACTTGCAGAACCCAGCGGTCGTTTTCCATGGCTCGGAGCTGGTTGGAAGCTACCTGTTGGGTTTGTACTTGGGTCAACCAGTACGACGATCCGTTGGTGGGGTTGGTGAGAAGCTGCGCGCCTTCGCGGACCGAGTGTCGCGCCCGATGCTCGAAGTAGCCTTCCCACGAGATGGACACACCAACGGGTCCACGGTCGGTGTCGAGGACTGGCTCGACCACACCTCGACGGAGGTCTCGTGCCGGCAGCCCGGAGTTGGGGGCCAGGGATTCAATGAGTCCGCGTAGCGGGACGTATTCGCCGAACGGGACGATCTGCACTTTGTCGTAGATGTCGGTTTCTTCACCGGCAGGGGTGATGACCGAGTGA
>CALJMD010000413.1 GCA_937981915.1 uncultured Acidimicrobiales bacterium | reverse complement strand
TCGGTCAACAACGCGTGGATGGCGTCGTGGCGAAAGCGGTCTTCGCTGACCAACAAGAAGTTGTCGATCAGCACGCCTTCTTCGTCGACGGTGGTGGAGTCGGCCGGGGCGGAGCCCGGTACCGTTCCGCCCACGTCGGCATGATGGCCCCTGGATGCCACGTAGAAGATCGGACTGTCGCTTTGAGTGTCGACATCGAAGACTGGTTTGATAACCGTGATGTCGGGCAGATGGGTACCGCCGTTGTACGGGGCGTTCATCACGTAGACGTCGCCGGCGCTCATGTCGGGGTTCTGTCGGATGATGGATTTGATCGATTCGCTCATCGAGCCCAGGTGCACCGGCATATGTGGGGCGTTGGCGATCAGATCACCGTCGGGGTTGAAGATGGCGCAGCTGAAGTCGAGGCGTTCCTTGATGTTCACCGAGGCGGCGGTGTTCTCCAGTACTACGCCCATCTGTTCGGCAATGTTCATGAACAGATTGTTGAAGATCTCCAATTGCACCGGGTCGACGGACGTTCCGACCGCGGTCGACTCCGGCAGAGCCTCCACTCGCTCCAGCACCAGGTCGCCCAGGTGGTTGACCGACGCCTGCCAGCCGGGCTCAACAACAGTGGTGGCCGTATCTTCCAAGACCACGGCCGGACCGTCGACAATCGAGCCTTCAACTAAACCGGAACGGGTAACAAACGGTGTGTCGACTTCAACCCCACCGAACACGACCGGACGGGTCGGGGCTGAACTATCACTACCAACGCCAGGTGCACTGCCAGCCTCGGTCGGGATCTCGGCTGTCGCCGCCAGGACAACCTGTTCCACACCAATGGCTTCCACCTGGATTGATTCGACCACTAGCTCTTTGTCCGGGCTGACAAATCCGAACCGCGCCCGATGCACTTCTTCGAACGACGCCACCAGCTCAGCCAGAGCGGCTCTCGGCACGTGGAAGGCGGTGTCGGACCCCTGGTAGCGAAGAGCAAGACGGTGGTGGGCCTCGACCGCCACGACGGGAAGCCCCTGCTCGACAACAGCGTGAGTCGCCGTTGCTTCCAGTGATTCGAAGTCGGGAGAAAGCGCGACCAGCAGATCACCATCGAGTGTTTGTTCCACCGCTCGATCTTCAACGTGGCGGGTATCGGCCAACCCGATTCCCAAAGCGGAAAGGACGCCGGCATGAGGGTGGATGTGCACCCGGGTGATACCGAGACGGTCGGCTACCAGACAGGCATGTTGCCCGCCTGCGCCGCCGAAGCAAACGAGGGTGTAACCGGTGACGTCGTGTCCCCGTTGCACAGAGATCTTCTTGATGGCGTTGGCCATGTTGTCGACCGCGATTGAGAGGAACCCTTCGGCCACCTCATTGGGATCGCGGCCGATGCCGGCCGACAACTGAGCGAACGCCGATCGAACCGCTTCGGCATCGAGAGGTTGATCGCCGTCGGGCCCGAACACGTTGGGGAAGAACTCCGGCCGCAGCTTTCCTAATAGGACATTGCAGTCGGTGACGGCCAGCGGCCCATCGTTGCGGTAGGCGGCAGGCCCGGGATCGGCCCCGGCCGAGTCGGGCCCAACCCGCATTCGGGCTCCGTCAAAGTGCAGAATTGACCCTCCGCCGGCGGCCACCGTGTGAATGTCGATCATGGGTGCCCGCACTCGCACACCGGCGACCTCAGTCTCGTAGGTGCGTTCCAACTCACCGGAGAAATGAGACACGTCGGTTGACGTTCCACCCATGTCGAACCCGATGAGCTGGTCGAATCCGGCTGCTTGGGCGGTTCGAATCATGCCCACCACTCCCCCGGCCGGACCGGAAAGGAGGGCGTCTTTACCTTGGAACGTGAAGGCGTCGATAAGCCCACCGTTTGACTGCATAAACATCAAACGGGTGTCGCCACCTTCTGAATCAGCTTCGCCTTCATCGCCGGTTGAACCGTCGGTAGCGTCGGTTGGGCGCAGCCGCTGGTCGACCTGTTCGACATATCGACGCAGTATCGGCGACAGGTAGGCGTCGACAACCGTCGTGTCGCCTCTCGACACCATCTTCATCAGCGGCGACACCTCGTGACTGACCGAGACTTGACCGAACCCGAGCTCTCGGGCCATCGCCCCCAACGCAACCTCATGTTCGGTGTACCGATAGCCGTGCATCAGGCAGACGGCAACCGAGTCAAACCCGGCTTCCCGGCACTTTTCCAATGCACTCCGGGCTCCGAGTAGGTCAAGGGGAATGAGCACCTTTCCTTCGGCGTCGACCCGCTCATCAACTTCGACGACGTCGGTGTACAGCATTTCCGGCAACACGATGTCGAGAGCGAAGATGTTGGGCCGGGCCTGATAGCCGATTCGTAGGGCGTCGGCGAAGCCCTTGGTGGTGACGAGAACAGTCGGTTCGCCCTGTCGTTCCAGTAGGGCGTTGGTGGCCACTGTCGTACCCATTTTGACCGATTGGATCAGATGAGCCGGTAGAGGCTGCCCGGTTCGAACGTTAAGCACATCTCGTATGCCTTGGATGGCGGCGTCGTCATAGCGCCGAGGGTTTTCCGACAGCAACTTGTGGGTGACCGTCGATCCGTCGGGGCGGAGTGCAACGACATCGGTGAAGGTCCCGCCACGGTCAACCCAGAACTGCCAGCCTCGGCCCGTCGGTGAACTGCCATCGTGCTCATTGCCGGTCATGTCTTGATGCTACGAGACCCCGATGATCAACGACTAGCTCGACCGCGGTTGGGTTTAGCCGGCGACCAACACTCGAAACTGATCCATCGTCCCGCCGGAGGTCTCCAACGTGATAGTCGCTACCGAGCCCGAGACAGTGACGTCGTCGGACCGTCCGAGCTTGCGGGACGATTCATAGGTCACGTCCGCCGGGCCGAGGTCGTCAGTTTCACGCAAACTGCTCGGCTCGCTGGCGACGGCCAAGATGGGTTGGCCCAGATCAACCACGGCGGCCAGCAACGAGTCGTCGACCGGCGAGTACGAAAAATAGTA
>CALJMD010000412.1 GCA_937981915.1 uncultured Acidimicrobiales bacterium | reverse complement strand
GGCCTGCGAGCTGTATCTCAACGAGGTCACCGAACTGAACGGCGACGTCTTCCCCGCCCTTTCACTGACCAACGTCTGCACCTTCCCATCCAGCTCAGCCAACAGCGACGACAAAGACTGCCTGGTCAACCCCGGCGCCCGTTTCATCACCGTTGATGCCACCGTGACCAGCACGGAGAATCCGGTGACGTTGACGGCAACCGTTGACGGTTCCGACGGCAGCTCGGGAAGCTCGACGTTCACTACTTCCGGCGGAACGTCCAATAGCGGTACCTCGTCAGCCATTGCCGTCGGGGACGGTGCCGACGTCGCGACCTACACCGTGACGTTCACCAGCGACACCCCAATCGAGCTGGCCACCTCTACCTGTAGCGACTCGACCGACCCGTCGGGCGGCACCCAGGACGGCTCGTCCATCACACTCGGCCCGGGCGAACGCTACGACTGCACCTCTAGCGTCGAAACTTCTGAAGCCACGTCGTATGCACTCGAAGATTCGGGCCTGGGTGAAGGGGCAACGTGTGAGGCGACCACCAACGTGGACCGTCTCCCTCGTGTGACGGTGAACCCCAACGACATCACGGCTGAAACCGTGGTCTACACCTCCACCTTCGACAACTCCGATTCGCTGTGGAAGATCCTGTCCGGAAGCTGGTCAGTGGAAGACGGTGTGTTCAAACAGCTGAACGACTGTGGCTTCGACTACACCACCTTGCTGAAGACGGCCCCCCTGGCCAACTACCGATTCTCGGTTGACGTCAAGGACCTGGCTGGCACCAACCACGGCGGTGTCGTGGTCGGGCAGTCACACGAGGACACCCGAAGCGGGGCCTGGCTGGTCGATTTGACCAACGGTGGTTCCACGCTTCGCTGGGGCACCTACGACAACACCGGCTACTACCAGAACACCGGCTCGGTTGACATTACCGCCCCCGCCGCCGGCCAGTTTGTCAACATCACCGTGACCGTGCTGGACAACAACATCACGATCGAATACGAAGGCACGGAAATCGCATCGCTGCCGACCACCACCGGCGACGGCCATGTCGGCCTGGTTAGCACCCAAACCGCTGTGGCCTACGACAACGTAACCCTGACCGCTCTGCCTCCGGGCGGCGGCGCCTAATCACTCATGCTGACGGAGGGAATGGACATGTCAACGGTGACATCCAATCAGACAAGTAAGGCGATGAGCAAACAGACAGCCCGAGACGGTAAACGCAGCAAGCGTCGACTGGCAGCGCTGGCGGTGGTCACGGCAAGTACCGTGGCCGCCGCCGGGTGCGGCGGTGTTCGAGGTGAACTGGTGGAAACCGGCTTCACCGACATTGACGGCGATGGCCTCCTCGAGCTGGCGTTCATCGAGGAAATCGAGTTCAACAACCCGTTCTCCGACTATGACGTGGTCGAAGTTGACGCCACCACACCAAACCCCGAGCTGTTCGACTTCTCCGCCACCGATGTGGCAACCGGAGAGCCGGTCATGGGAACAGAGTTGGTGGCTGACGCCGACCAGGGCGAGGGGGCGATGGTAATCGGCTTCTTCACCCCATCATGTCCGGTGTGCGTCGATGAAGGCCCGAAGTTCACCACATCAGCCGAGTTGAACCCCGATGTCACCTACGTCATGGTTCATTCCGGCGGCGACATTGAGCAGTATCAGGGGTTCATCGACGAGTACGACTTGGACCTCCCGAACATCCATCACATCACCGACGGTGAGACCAAACTGTGGATCCACTTCGGCATTCTCGGGCAACCGTCGTATGTGCTGATGGCTCCCGACGGTTCGGCCACAAGGTCGGTTGGCGCATTGCAGGATCACGGCCTTTTGAGGGCGGTCGAGCTCCTGCGAAGCGGAACAGCCAAAGCCTAGGCGACGGGATAGCCGGCGATTTCTACGGCCAGAATCCGGGTAACGGATCGGAGTCGGCCCCGGTGGCATAGCCGGCCAACCGATCTCGGTCCGCTGGGTCCAACACGGCAATGACATCCAGTAGTCGGGCGGGGCCGACCACTCGTAGAGCCTTATCGGCCGGGGTTCCCGGCTTTGGCGCCGCCGGAACCAACAGCAACAAAGGGTCGGGTTCGCCCAGCGAGGCCAGCATCTGCAGCTTGCCCAGTACCCGCCAGATCTGCTCGATCCGAGGTTGCCCGGCCCGTGGTGTTACGAAGCCGCCGAGCGTATCCACCCAAAACCGACGGCCGGTGGAGGGTTGGGTTACGGCGTAGGCAAACTCGGCCAGCCCGGATGCCAGTTTCGGCTTGTTGGAGGAGATCTCGAAACCCGCTTCGGTCAGCAGGATTTCGGCCAGGTCGTGCATTTTGCGACCCTCGTTTACCGCGGCGGTGTAGTAACGGTCGTAACGGCGGACCGGATCCACCTCAGCACGATCACTCTCACCTTCACTGCCCCCACCACCGTCACCGTGGCCCTGACGGTCGAGGGCTTCTAGTTCGTCTTCCAGACGCTGCTGTGCCACCTGCAAATAGTCGGCGTCGGTGTCGTAGCCGACGCCAATCCGCCCGGTTCGGGCGGCGGCCACGACGGTGGTTCCCGATCCGGCGAACGGGTCGACCACGATGTCGTCTTTGAAGGTGTAGAGATCAATGAGGCGGCGGGGCAGCTCAAGCGGAAACGGAGCCGGGTGACCGATTCGGGTTGCCGACTCGGGGTCGATGCGCCACACGTCGCGGGTGACGTCAACAAACTCGTCGTTGGACAACGTCGACTCGTGGGGCAGGCCAAGCTTGCGCCGTTTCGGTGTAGCGATCGCTCGGGAGAACCGCCCTTTGGATGCGATGATGACTCGCTCGGTTTGGTCTCGCAGCACCGGGTTGGACGCTTTGGCGAACGATCCCCAGGCACACGACCCCGACGACGTTTCGGCCTTCTCCCAGATCACCTCGCCTCGCAGTAGCAGGCCCAGATCGTCCTGGAGGATAGTGGTGACATCGGCGCTCAGGCTGCGGTACGGCTTGCGACCCAGGTTGGCCACGTTGACGGCGATGCGCCCGCCGGGCTCCAACACTCGACGGCACTCGGCGAACACCGAACGCAACATGGCCA